>NZ_WQNP01000131.1:106091-107864 GCF_018783905.1 Ruminococcus sp. MCC718 | reverse complement strand
TTTCCGGCTTCGATTTCTTTCTTGCCGTTCTTGTCCGTAGCGGTCGTATGGATTTTGATGATACGTTCTGTGATAAGAACGGTCTGTCCATCATCGTTGATGTCCTTATGTTCGGCAACCTTGACAGGCTCTTTCGGATTGCTCATATCGTACAATTCCTCAAAGGTAACAAGGTTCTGACCGCCAAGAGCTGAACCGTCAAAGCTGTAAGTAATTTCAACTACCATTTTTTCGCTGTCAGCAGTGAAAGTGTAATCACTGTCTACACATTTCCCGTCAATCAGAAGTTCGGCATTTTCTTCCTTTAACATCTGCCAGCCGGATAATTTATATTTTGTTCCAACTTCCAAGCCATCAAGTGTGACTTTGTCCACGATCTTGATGTCTTTTCCGGCAACAATCATTTTTTCGCCAGTTTTCTTGTCGGTAGCTGTGGTATGGATTGTGATTTCTTTTTCATATTCATCGGTCAGTGTCCCTAAATTTACGGTCACTTTATTTCTGGATACGACCACCTCAAAAGCTGGAATCAGCTTAAATCCGGCGTTGGAATCACACTTTAATTCCTCAATCACATAGGTATCATAAAGTAATGCACCTTTGCTGTCGTCTGGTTCAGATGTTCCAAACCATACACCGTCCTCACTGGATTTTCCGGCATTGGTATTGACCTTGTGGGAAGCCCAGCTTGAAGCAGTGGAGAACTAACCGTTTTTGTCAGTGACTACAATATGGGATTCTCCCGTTGTCTTGCTTGTAATTCTGAATGGAACACCTGCAAGGCGTTTGTGTGTACCTGCACCGATTTTTACACCCTCAATATCGCCACGCTTAATCTGGTTGTAGACAGAGTGGGATTTGTCAGTCAAGTCTACGATTTTTCCATCTTCTGTGATAGAAAAGTCGATTGCCTTTGCACCATCTGTCAAGTAGCCCTCTGGTGCTTTGCTTTCTTCTAATCTGTAATTTCCGTAAGGGAGTAAATCAGCAGAAGTAGAAGCGATTCCGTCAATTCCTGTCTGAATCTTCTTGACAGTTTCATTCTTGCTGTATAATTTTCCCACAACCAGTACAGGACTGTCATTTAAAGAAATGATATTGAACTCTGTGTACTGTAAGGTCGCACTTCCCTGTGCTTTGGTATCCTTTGTTTCAAGGTCACGTTTCTGGATTTTTACACCGCCACGGATAACCTTGTCAGATACGGAATACTGGTTGCTTCCAGAAAGTACGGCAAGTTCGCCATCTTCGGAAATCTGTGTAAGGTACGTTCCCTTAATCTGTTCAGAACTTCCGTCAGCCTGCATATATGCACCATCTAATAAGTAGCCGTTTGGTGCTTTTGTTTCTGTGACAGTGAGTGTACCAAGTGGCAGTACATTCTTACCGTCCTGTGTATAGAAGCTGTCGCCGGATACTTTGTAGCTGTCGGCAAGTCTGGATACATAATGGATAGTTCCGTCATTGTCTTTTTCGGCAACTGTTTTGGTTGTCCATGTACGGGTAGCCTTTGCAGGAAGATTGTCTGCATTGTAGTAACCGTCATAATAGCTCCATGTGAACTCTGCACCCTCTAAAGAAGCAGTTCCCTGTGGAGTAGATTTTCCTGTTTCCATGTCAATTTTGAATAAATCAATCAAAGTTTCTGTGACCTTTGGAGTGTCAGCAACAGTTAATGTCGCTGTTTTTCCAACTTCCACATTTAAGGCATGGACAGTAGAATCCAGCTTATAACCCTTTGGAGCAGAAAGCTCTTTGATGTAAATTGTTCCT
>NZ_WQNP01000131.1:0-106081 GCF_018783905.1 Ruminococcus sp. MCC718 | reverse complement strand
CCATCGGCAGTAAGTGTGGCAAGCTGGCTGTTACAGCTCTTATCAGAATAGACACCAAATGTCGCACCCTCAAAGGAATAGTTGGCGTTGTCATCTGTGACCGTGGGATTGGAAGAAGTCTTTTTGACCTTTGCATTTCCTACATTTAACTTTGCCCAGAACTGTCCAATGTCCTGTCCCTCGCCAGTGTAGATATAACCACCACATTCATAGCGTCCTTTATTTGCTTTCACAAATGCTTTCGCACCAGCGTAAACTTCATTCTGAACTGCCTGTGAGATTTCATTATAGGAAGCTCTGACATTATCGCATTGCCAGCCAAGCTGTTCGCTCAATCTCTGCCAGACAACACACTGTTCCAGCAAATACTTCTGGTTGTTATTCAGCCCTGTATGAGTAGCGGTATATTGCTTGACGTACTCTAAGGAAAGAGCAACGTCCGCAATCTGATCACTACTCATGCGTGTACTTGCGTCAGACCTTGTTTTATATCCATTCTTGAAATTGGTATTGATGTCCACGCAGTAGGCAGTTTCGCCCTCAACTTTCATGTGTCCCTCATGGAACGTGGATTTGATAGAACCGTCATTCATAATTTGTTCAATGTAGCCGACACGTTCTGCTGATTCTGTCCAGTATTGATTGCCGGAAGCATGAACCGCCGTCACTGGTAATGCCGTAAGAATGGTTGCAAAAGCAAGCGTTCCTATCAGCAATCGCTTTACTAGCTTATTCATATTTTCTCTTTCTCCTTTCGATTTTGGGTATGAAAAAAGACGCTCATTTCTGAACGCCTAAATATCGAAAACACTGGAACTATGTAGGATAGCTTGTTTTATCTTCATATTATATTGTGTAATGTTGTTCTTACGAAGTCGCCCCAGAACAAAAAGCACGCAGCACGTATGATAACATTTTGAGAATGGTAAAAGATCCGGATGTTGCAGATCCGATACGTTTTCTCAGAGCAAGAGAAATCGTACATTTTCAGAGATTCGGTGAAGCACTTCGCATTTTGCAGGATGAACTGGATTCTAAAAATTTTTATGCATACAATCCAAGTTTTGATAAACCCGTCAGTTGTCCTTCTTCTTCAAATGGATGTATGAAAAACAATTAATATAGAAAAAACAGAAAGGGGCTGTCGCTGTCACGGCAGCCCAACAATTCTCGATTGCAGCATAACAGGTATTTTTCACTTGAAAGTGCATAAATACCTCAATAATATACGAAAGTGCAGCGGACTAAAGTTATGTTTTCTTAAAAATGCTGTCTGATATGGGTTTTCTTTGACTTTAAAATATGTTATGATACATAGTAATCCTAATAGAAAGGCAGGATTTTATATGGCACAGACAAACACAAAAACCGTCAGGAGAAAACGTAAGGTAAGACTTCTGACAAGAAACGGTCAGTATTATGATTACAATCTTCTGGCCTGTGTAGTCCTTCTCACCTGTTTTGGGCTTATCATGCTTTACAGTACAAGTGCTTATGATGCCCAGGTTGAGTATGGAAGTGATACATATTTTCTTTTCCGGCAGGCATTGTTCAGCGTTGGTGGATTGGCAGCGATTTTTGTTTTTTCCATGATCGATTACCATTTTTACGCCAGATATGCCGGCTATTTTTACCTTTTCAGCAATCTTTTGCTTTTGGTTACCAAATTCATCGGTCACGAGGTAAACGGTGCAAAACGATGGATCAAAATTGGTCCGATCCAGTTTCAGTCAGCAGAACCTGCCAAACTGGCAATCATTCTGTTCCTTTCTGTACTGATCGTGCAGTTCGGCAAAAAGTTAAAAGGCTTTAAGGCACCGGCTGTTCTTTTTGCTTTTGGTGCACTTACGTTCCTTCTGACCTGGAAATTTACCGAAAACTTAAGTACCGCCATCATCATCCTCGGCATTACCTGTGCACTGATTTTTGTTGCACATCCAAAGACTGCACCGTTTGTTCTCACAGCCGGCATTGGTCTTCCTGTCGGTATCGTAGGCGTGCGTGGATATGTTTCTTCGCTTGGTGCAAGTGGAAACTTCCGTTTCAACCGTGTCCTTGCATGGATCGATCCGGAAAAATATTCCGATGGCGGCGGCTATCAGGTACTTCAGGGATTATACGCTATCGGCTCCGGCGGTCTGTTCGGCAAGGGTCTTGGCAACAGTACTCAGAAAATCCAGTCTATCCCGGAAGCTCAGAATGATATGATCTTTTCGATCATCTGCGAAGAACTTGGACTCTTTGGTGCTGTTCTTCTGACCATCCTGTTTGTTTTTCTGCTGTACCGACTGATGTTTATCGCACAGAATGCACCGGATCTACTCGGTTCTCTGATCGTTACCGGTATTTTTGCACATATCGCTTTGCAGGTCATTCTGAATATTGCCGTTGTATTGAACGTAATTCCTACAACCGGTGTTACGCTCCCATTTATCAGTTACGGCGGTACTTCGATTCTCTTCCTGATGACGGAAATGGGAATCGCCCTGAATGTCTCGCGGCAGATCCGGATAAAAGACAACTGATGATTATTTCTGCAAAGGGAGGTTCTTAATTATGATCGATCTTCATGTTCATTCTACCTTTTCAGACGGAACACTGACACCAACGCAGCTGGTAGAACATGCCATGGAAAATCATCTTACGGCTTTCGCTCTGACCGATCACGACACCGTAGATGGTCTCGGTGAGGCGTTTCAGGCTGCCGAGGACAAACCAATAAAAGTCATTTCCGGCATTGAGTTTTCTACTGAATACAATGGTCAGGATATCCATATCGTCGGTCTCGATTTTGACTGGCACGATACTTCTTTCTGCCAGGAACTGGATCATTTCCGCAATGCCCGTTTTGAACGGAATCGTAAAATGGCTGAAAAGCTTGCCGACTGTGGATTTCCGATCACTATCGAGGCTTTGCAGGAAATGTTTGGTGATGCCGTTCTGACAAGAGCACATTTCGCACGTTTTTTATATGAAAAGGGCTGTATTCCATCTATGAATGATGCTTTTTTTCATTATATTGGAAATGACGGACCTTGTTTTGTCCCACGTGAAAAGGTAACCCCGGCAATGGCCGTGCACCTGATCCATAAACTGGATGGAATTGCCGTCCTTGCACATCCAATGCAGTACCACCTTTCTGATTCTCAGTTAAAGGAACTGATCCGTACCCTGAAGCCAGAAGGCCTCAACGGGATCGAAGCCATGTATTCACGTCACTCGGTTTCTCAGGAAAACCGTGTACGCCGGCTCGCCCAGGTTATGGGACTTGCCGTTTCCGGTGGTTCTGATTTTCACGGCAGCAATATACCGGGGATTGATCTGGGTGTGGGACGCGGCAATCTTCGCATACCGGACACGACTTTTGAGAACCTCAGAAAACATCGTGACAGACAATACTAAAAGGAGTTTTTATGATGAAATTCAGAGAACGTTTTATGATGGGAGAAGTCCCATTTGATGATATCTTTTCTTTAACAGACAAATGGAACTTCAGTGATGAAGCATGTACTTTGCGTGAATATCTCGGCCTTACTGCCAAAGAAGAAGATGTGTGGATCAGCGACAGTGACGATGCCCTGGAAGAATTAATGGAAAAAGAAAAAAATACCAAGGCAGTTTTCCTGGATCTGGACGGAACGCTCTTTACCGACGAAAAGACTTTTTCTGCCGGCAACTGTCAGGCGATCGAAGAGGCTCTTGCAGCCGGGCACCATATCGTGATCTCCACCGGCCGCCCTCTTGCCAGTGCGATCATGCAGGCAAAAGAACTTGGTTTTACGAAAAAGGGCTGTTTTGTGATTTCTTTTAACGGCGGTGAAATCTACGATATGTACCGCAAAAAGAGTATTTTCAAAAAACCGCTTGCAATGCCGCTCGTTCGCCGCATTTTTGACGAAGCCCTTCAGTGCGGTCTTCACTGCCAGACCTATTCCGACAGTGAGATCGTTACAGAGCACGATACCGAAGAGGTAAAACGCTACTCTTCCATCGTCAAGATTCCATACAAAGTCGTTCCGGATGTGACCGCTTTTCTGAAATCAGAACCGGTCAAAGTGCTGGTTGTAAATTATGAAAACAAGGAGCATCTCCGTGATTATCTTGAAAAGACCGCTGACTTTGCAGACGGCAAGATCAACCGTTTCTTCTCCAGCAATGAATACCTGGAGCACGTCGCTCCCGGTATTGACAAGGGCTCTGCCGTTCGTTTTCTCTGTGAATACACCGGAATCCCACTGTGTAATACCATTGCTGCCGGAGATGCCGAAAATGATATTTCCATGATCCGGGCCGCCCATATCGGCTGTGCTATGAGAAATGCCGAAGAAGAAGTGAAGCAGGCTGCTGACTATATCACAGAAAATGACAACAACCACGACGGCGTTGCCGAGATCATCCATAAATTTGTATTAAAATAAGATATCCGGATAAGTACCTCTGCAATCCGCCGCTTAAAAAGGAGATGTGCCTTTCACTGCACATCTCCCATTTTTATACGAGTTTTTCCAGTTCTGTAAGATATTGTTCAAACACCTTCAATGCCTCTTCTACCGGTTTTTTCTTTTCCATATCAACACCACAGAGTTTCAGCAGGTCGATCGGATCCATAGAACAGCCACCGCTTAAAAAGGCTTTATATTTCTCAACAATCCCTTCTTCCTTTGCAAGGATCTTGGTGCTGATCGCAATGGCCGCTGAAAATCCGGTCGCATATTGATAAACATAAAACGGTGTGTAAAAATGTGGAATCCTTGCCCACTCATAGCGGATCAGATCATCCGAAACCATTGCTTCTCCATAGTATTTCTGATTTAATGCATAGTAAGCATCGCACAACACATCCGCTGTCAGTGTTTCGCCCTGTTCCACTTTCTGATGCATTTCCTGCTCAAAATGTGCAAACATGGTCTGACGATACAGAGTTGTGCGAAACTGCTCCAGGAAATAATTGATCAGATATGCCTTTTCTTTTTTATCTTCGGTCTTTTCCATCAGATCATGGATCAGCAGTGCCTCGTTACAGGTAGATGCCACTTCTGCAACAAATATGCGATATCCGGCATTCAGATAATTCTGGGCATGATCGGAATACCAGGAATGCAGAGCGTGCCCCATTTCATGGGCCAGCGTAAATACATGGTTTAAATTTCCCTGATAGTTCAGAAGGACATACGGATGCGTTCCATAAGCTCCCCAAGAATAGGCTCCTGAACGCTTTCCCTCATTTTCATAAATATCGATCCAACGCTCATGAAATCCTTTCTCAAGCAGGCCTGTGTATTCGCTTCCAAGAACGGAAAGTGCATTCAGCACCATATGTTTTGCCTCTTCGAAAGAATATTTTTTCTCGGTCTTTTCAATCATCGGAACATAGACATCATACATATGAAGCTGTTCTACGCCCAGCAGCCTTTTTCTCAGTTCCAGATAACGCTGCATCGGCTGCTGATGTTCTTCTACTGTGTGAATCAAATTAGTATAAACACTGATTGGAATATTTCCGCCATCCAGTGCTGCTTCCAGAGAAGAACTGTATTTGCGTTCTTTTGCAAAAAAAGCTGCCTGACGCACATTTGCATCAAAAACGGCCGCAATCGTATTTGCAAACCCTTTGTAGCCGCTATACAGGTTTGTAAACGCTTCTTTTCGGATCTCTCTGTTTTTATTTTCCAGATAATGTACATAGCGTTCCTGCGTCAGCGGCTGCTCATTTCCATTTTCATCTTTTACCGGCTGAAAGGTAATATCTGCATTATTAAACATACCGTAAATATTAGAAGGGGCACGGCCAAGTTCACTTACCCTTGCCAGAAGTTCTTCTTTCTCTTCACTGAGACTGTGCTCTTTTGTTCGCAGGATTTCTTCCAAAAATCGTCGATATTCCGAGAAAGGCTCATCCGCCAGATACTCCGTTAATTTTTCATCCGGAATTTTCAAAATCTCCGGCTCCAGAAAGGCAGACACTTCATTGACCTGATTCATCAGCACCTGTACCTGCCCGGAACATTTCTGGCTTTCGCCATTTGCCATATCCTGATGCAGAAGCTGATTTGCATATACATATGCTTTTTCGAATCTCTGATTCAGTTCACTGTAAAAATTCAGTGCCTTTTTCAGATTTTCTGCACCTTCCACAAGCGTTCCTTTGCAGGAATACAGCTCCTGTGCCAGTTTTCGGATTTTTTCAAGATCTTCACTCCATGCTGCCTGATCCTGATATAAATCTTCCAGTGCCCAGGTAAATTCTTTTGAAATTTCTTCTCGCTTTTTTACATGTTCCATTTTACGCCTCCTGCAGTTTTGCGACCACTACTTTACTGTTCTGCCGTTCATTCAGCACTGCCGTCTTCAGTATCGTAAGATTATTCTGTCTGCGGCACATTTCTTCAAGTAATGTTCCCTGACGATTATACAGCACAAGAACAGCTCCTCTCTTTAAAAGCGTTTCTGCTTTTTTAAAAAATGTCCTATAGAATGCTTCATCTGCGGAAGCCGGCATATCTGTAATCAGTTCATCAAACAGATAGTCATGTTCAAAGGTAAAGAAGTCTCTGGCAATATAATGGATCGGCATTCTCGTCACCGCAGTATTGTCTCTTGCTTTCTGAATCCCTTCCGCATAGATATCAACACCATACAACGGATCTGCAGAACGAAAATACTTGCGTTCGATCAGCATGGTTCCGACACCGCAGAACGGATCGAGTACCTGTGCATTTTCTTTCAGATGATCTCCGGCGATCTGCATGATCAGTGCTGCATTCACCGGGGCAATGGAAGCGGCAATGCTCTCTTTTCGATAAACAAAACGTTCATCTTCCATCGTATACAACCTCAGAAACGGCAGATAACCACCTTTTTTGCTCTCGACAATGCGGATTTCAATTTCATAATCCGAAATGGAATTGATCAGCATCCGTTCGCTTTTTTCTTCCAGCAAAGCTGCCGTTTTTTTCACAAATTCGCTTTTTTTGCGTTCATCCAGAGAACCTTTGTACTCGATGCGAAACAGAAACGCTCCTTTTTCCTCATGCAGACTTTGAAGCAGTTCCATGATCTCGGTGTTCCATACCGTCTGTGCCGCCGCCTCCGCCGTATACTCCCGTTCCACTTTTCCGTGAAGCGGAAATAGGAGCTCCTGCCAGGTTCGTATTTTCGCGATTTCCTGCAGATCTGCCCCCTGAATGCGAACGCCTCCGGCAAGCATGGAGACTTCACCGGTCTGGATCTGTCTGGCTGTGATCTGGCGGTTATTCCGATTGCACAAAAGAATCACATCTTCCGTCTTTCCCCCACAGAATGTATGATGTTTTGGCTTTTCATATTTTAAGATCATGCGGGAAAGAACGGCTGCTTCTTTCTGGAGATGTTTTTTCCCCTCGTCTGCCGCATAGAGCAGTTCTTCCTGCAATGTTTTCTGTCTTTTCTTTAATTTGGGAAGCATCTGTGAAAAATTCAGTTTTTCCATCGCTTTTAAATAAGACTCTCGGACAAAGAGCTGTTTTTCTTTCTCATAGGCTTCGTAGAGCCACGGAAGAACATCTTCGGATTCCAATTCTCCGAGGATCAGTGCTGCATTTTTCCGTATCTTGGCGTCTTTATCCTTTAATAGAGCTGCCAGTTTTCGAAAATCGCCTGCCAGCATATAAGCAAATGCACTTTTTTCTTTCTTATCTGCTATCAGCTGCTTTAAACAGATCAGATTTGCCCGGACATCTTCTCCCCTGCAAATACTTTCATATATATCTTTAACCATACCTTTCCTTTCTATACCTGTCTTCTCTTCCTGTTCTTATAATGGCTGCATATTTCTACTGTTCAGATTTTTGGATTAATTTCCATTTTCTTCAATATACTTTGCCACATCTTCTTTAAATGCATTCCATGCATCTTCATGCTCCACAAAATACTTTGGACAGTCTTTTCCGGTAACATCATAATGGCGGATCACATTGTCCATCGTCAGATTAAACTTTCCGCACAGAAATGCAACCAGCTCCACAAGAGACTGATACGTTACCTCCTGGAACGCTCCTGACTCATCCGGATGACAACATTCAATGGACACTGTATCGTTGTTGCGGTTGTTAGATGCATAGGCGATCTCATTTGTCGGAATGCACTGAATGATCTCTCCGTCCAGTCCGATGATAAAATTGCTGCTGACCTGATTTTCTCCGGTGTCCTTGAGGCTTTCAAAATAATCCCGATTATTCTGTGCGGTACTTCCTGGATTAGCCGTATAATGAACCACCACACCACGCACTCCATCGGTTGCAATCCCTGGTCTGGAGTATTCGTTGACAGTCAGAAGCTGCACATCAAGCTCCGGCTGTGGAACCTGTTTTACAGGATCTCCGATATCATACTGCTCCCATGCATCCATCCCTGCCTTCTGGTATGTCATTTTTTTCGTACCGGTGTTCCTGTGAAAGAAAAAGACAAAAAGCAGTACCAGAACAACTGCTGCCAAACTCGCCGATACGGTGATTCTTTTTTGAATTTGCCTTTTCCTCTCTGCCATTTTTCTTCGGCTTCTGTCGTTCTCCCACATATCTGCCTCCAATGTAAAATGCGATAATTGCAGTCTGCTTTCACTCCCGCCGGCGTGCAAAAAAGAAAGGCGGATTCCTTTTTCGGGAAATCCGCCTGTTCCGCTTTTATTCATCAACGCTGTAGTTTGGTGCCTCTTTTGTGATATGAATATCATGCGGATGAGATTCTTTCAGAGATGCTGCAGAAATCTTGATAAATCTTCCGTTCTCTTTCAGATATTCAATATCTTTTGCTCCGCAGTAACCCATACCGGAACGAAGACCGCCCATCAGCTGGAATACGGTATCTTCTACGCTTCCCTTATAAGCTACACGTCCTTCAACACCTTCCGGTACCAGCTTCTTCGCATCAGACTGGAAGTAACGGTCTTTGCTTCCGTTTTCCATTGCTGCGATAGATCCCATACCACGGTATACTTTATATTTTCTTCCCTGGTACAGTTCAAATGTTCCCGGGCTCTCATCACATCCAGCAAACATGCTTCCCATCATACAAACATTCGCACCGGCTGCGATCGCTTTTGTCATATCTCCGGAGTACTTAATACCGCCATCTGCGATAATCGGGATACCATACTCTTTTGCAACACTGTAGCAGTCCATAACAGCTGTGATCTGCGGTACACCGATACCTGCAACCACACGTGTTGTACAGATAGAACCAGGTCCGATACCAACTTTGACTGCATCTGCTCCGGCTTCAATCAATGCCTTTGTAGCTTCTGCTGTTGCCACGTTACCTGCGATAACCTGCAAATCCGGGAATTTCTCTTTGATCATGCGAACACAGTTCAGAACGTTTGCAGAATGTCCGTGTGCAGAGTCCAGAACAACGACATCGACATGTGCATTTACCAGCTCCTGTGCACGATCTAGAACGTTTGCTGTGATACCAAGTGCAGCACCGCACAGCAGACGGCCTTTGGAGTCTTTGGAAGAGAGCGGATACTTGATCTGTTTTTCAATATCCTTGATCGTGATCAGTCCTTTGAGATTGAAGTTATCATCCACGATCGGCAGTTTCTCTTTTCTTGCTTTTGCAAGGATCTTTTTTGCCTCTTCCAGTGTGATACCTTCTTTTGCAGTGATGAGGTTTTCAGAAGTCATGGATTCTTTGATCTTTTTGCTGAAATCCTCTTCAAACTTCAGATCACGGTTTGTGATGATACCTACCAGTTTTCCGTTTTCTGTAATCGGCACACCGGAAATACGGAACTTTGCCATCAGATTGTTTGCTTCTTCCAGTGTATTGTCAGGGGATAAATAAAACGGATCCGTGATAACACCATTTTCAGAACGTTTTACCTTATCAACTTCCTCTGCCTGCTCCTGAATGGACATATTTTTATGTATAATACCAATGCCGCCCTGTCGTGACATCGCAATCGCCATTCTGTGTTCCGTAACTGTGTCCATTCCTGCACTCATCATCGGGATATTCAGTCTGATAGACTTTGTCAGATAAGTAGACAGATCCACCTGATTCGGAATCACTTCCGAATAGGCCGGCACAAGGAGTACATCATCAAAAGTAATACCTTCGCCTATAATCGTACCCATTTTATTATCCTCACTTTCTTTCCTGAATTTCTAACATCTGTTGTTAGTTGTCAAGTTTATCAAATTTGTCGAAACCTGTCAACCCTGTTTTCAGGCAAATTGTACTTTTCCCGGAGAACGTCTTTGCATATCCAGGAGCATTCCCTGATCTGGTTCAAAAATCAGCAGATCCTTCTGCTCCGCTCTCGGTATCAGCATGCCATAGCGCATGCCTCTTCGCCCGGCGGAACAGTCTCTGATCTTGATGTTCTTATCTTTTCGATATTCTCGAAAACGTTTTGCATCCAGCGGAAACAGAGCTTCCATATCCGCCACTTTGTAAGTACCGATGTGTTCCCGTCTCTTTTTCAGGTAAATGCAGTCAATATCCAGCTCTCCATTCAGATACAGGTATTCATACTCCAGAATGGAACCGAAAATGGATCTTGAGACTCTTTTTTCTGTGTACCAATCCTTCATACATTTTCTTCCTGCTTTCTTCTGATTTCATACTATTATATGCCTTGTTTTTTATTATACACGAAATTCTCATCTTGTAAAAGGAATTTTTAAAAAAAGCAGTTACAGATTTGTTCTCTGTAACCGCTTTTTCTTAGCTCGGTTCTTTTATTACATCATTCCGCCCATTCCCGGGGCTCCGCCTGCCGGCATTGCTGGTGTTTCTTCTTTGATGTTCGCAACACAGGATTCAGTTGTCAGGAAAGTGGATGCAACACTGGTTGCATTCTGCAGTGCACTTCTTGTCACTTTTGCAGGATCCAGGATTCCTTCTTCTACCATGTTTACATATTTCTCATTGTATGCATCAAATCCGACACCTACCTCAGATTCTCTTACTTTGTTAATGATAACAGCTCCTTCCAGTCCTGCATTTGCAGCGATCTGATGCAGTGGAGCTTCCAGTGCTTTGAGGATCACGGATGCACCGGTCTTCTCATCTCCTTCCAGAGTATCTACCAGTTTTGCAACTTCCTTGGATGCATGGATGTATGCAGATCCGCCTCCTGCTACAATGCCTTCTTCTACGGCTGCTCTTGTTGCATTCAGAGCATCTTCCATACGCAGTTTTGCTTCTTTCATCTCTGTTTCGGTAGCTGCACCGACACGGATCACTGCTACGCCGCCTGCCAGTTTCGCAAGTCTCTCCTGCAGTTTTTCTTTATCAAATTCAGAAGTTGTAACTTCGATCGTAGCTTTGATCTGTGCGATTCTGTTTTCGATTTCTTTCTTATCGCCCATTCCGTCAACGATAACGGTATTCTCTTTTTTCACTTTGACAGATTTTGCACGTCCAAGCTGGCTGATCTGTGTATCTTTCAGTTCCAGTCCCAGTTCTTCGGAAATGACTTCACCGCCGGTCAGGATTGCGATATCTTTGAGCATTTCTTTTCTTCTGTCACCATAACCTGGAGCTTTTACACCGACTACCTGGAAAGTACCACGCAGTTTGTTCAGAATCAGAGTCGTCAGAGCTTCTCCTTCGATATCCTCTGCGATGATCAGCAGTTTCTTACCGGACTGTACAATCTGCTCCAGCAGAGGCAGAATCTCCTGGATATTGGAAATCTTTTTGTCTGTGATCAGGATGTACGGATCATCCAAGACAGCTTCCATTTTTTCCATATCGGTTGCCATGTATGCGGAAATATAGCCGCGGTCAAACTGCATACCTTCTACCAGATCCAGTTCTGTTTTCATGGTCTTGGACTCTTCAATCGTGATAACACCATCATTGGAAACTTTTTCCATAGCATCTGCTACCATATTTCCGACTTCATCATCACCTGCGGAAATAGCTGCTACTCTTGCCATCTGATGTTTGCCGTTTACTTTGCTGCTCATAGCTGCGATAGCATCCACAGCTGCCTGTGTTGCTTTTTTCATACCTTTACGCAGGATGATCGGGTTTGCACCTGCTGCCAGATTTTTCATACCTGCCTGGATCATTGCCTGAGCCAGAACGGTAGCAGTTGTGGTACCATCACCTGCTACATCATTGGTCTTGGTAGCAACTTCTTTTACCAGCTGTGCACCCATGTTCTCGAATGCATCTTCCAGCTCGATCTCCTTTGCAATGGTAACACCGTCGTTTGTAATCAGCGGAGCACCATACTGTTTATCCAGAACAACGTTTCTTCCTTTCGGTCCAAGTGTTACTTTTACTGTATTTGCCAGTTTATCAACACCTGCTGCCAGTGCTGTTCTTGCTTCTGAACCGTATTTAATTTCCTTTGCCATATCAATCAACCTCCAGTTAATTCTTGATTTAATCTATCCTGTTATTCAACAACTGCCAGAATATCATTCTGTTTTACGATGATATATTCTTCGTCTTCCAGTTTTACTTCATTTCCTGCATATTTTGAATAGATAACTTTATCTCCGACTTTCACCTGCATGGTTACTTCTTTGCCGTCTACCATTCCGCCAGGTCCGACTGCAACAACTTCTGCTTCCTGTGGTTTTTCCTGAGATTTGCTTGCCAGAATAATACCGGACTTTGTTGTCTCTTCTGCTTCAAACTGTTTTAATACAACTCTGTCACCTAATGGTACTAACTTCATTTTATATTCCTCCTTAAATTATAATCGCCTTATTTATCATGTTATTAGCACTCACTTTTATCGAGTGCTAACTTTAGTACATATAATAGTGAACTTTCTCAAAATGTGCAAGCGGAATTATTTTCGTATATTTATTTATATTCTCTTTAATTCTTTTTATTCCTCGTATTTTCTCATGTTTTCTCATTTTTTTGTATTTTATACTTTTTTTATAGATGATGTGGGTGTCAAAAGTAATTGTACAATCTCTTCTGACTTTAACATTATACTTAGAAAAAGAACCACTGCAAAAACTGAAAATCCCGTTTTTCTGCAATGGTTCTTTTCCTGTTTAAATCGTTTCAAGTCGAACGCACGTGAGACTTGGTGCGTGATTCTGGTCAGCGAAAGCTGACATATTCTTCTCAGAATCACTGCACATTCTCGCGGAGCGTTTATCTCAGTCGGAGATTGTACTCCCACTGAGAAAGACTTGTTATTACTCACCACTTACAGAAGTGGGAGTCTTCTCGACTGAGATAAAACAATTTTACGTGCTTATCCCTGGGCGTTCTCTTTTCGTTTCTTTTTAATATCATCCAGTTCCTGAAATACCACATCATTCAGGACTTTGATGTACGTTCCTTTCATTCCGGAGGAACGGGACTCAATCACACCTGCACTTTCAAATTTCCGAAGTGCATTTACAATAACCGAACGTGTGATTCCGACACGGTCTGCGATCTTGCTGGCTACCAGAATGCCTTCTGTTCCGTCCAGTTCATCAAAAATATGGATGATCGCCTCAAGTTCTGAGAAAGAAAGTGTACTGATAGCTGATTTTACGATTTGAACTTTACGATTTTCCTCCGCATTCTCTTCATGCACAGAACGCATCATTTCCAGACCGACCACGGTCGTACCATACTCGCTGAGGATGATATCATCAATATCATATCCTTCTCCGCATTTGTACATAAATACCGTACCGAGACGCTCTCCTGCAATATCGATCGGATTGATAATCGCCTGATATTTTTTCACATCTCCGCTTTCAAATCCCAGTGTCTCCAGATTGACATTTTCTTTTGTAGATAAAACACCCAGAAAACGTTCATTCAGAAGTTCATCAATGTGGCCCCCAACTTCATCATCGATCAGTTCTTTGATTTCTTCTACGTTTGGTGTGATGCTGATTCCAAGTACTTTTCCTTTTTTGCTGATCACAAGCACATTGGACTCCAGAATTTCTGACAGTACTTCACAGATATCATTGAATACGACTTTACTGCTGTTGTTGTTGTGTAAAAGTTTGTTGATTTTTCGAGTCTTGTCTAATAACTGTACACTCATCGCTCTTCTCCCTTCTGCCTTTTTTGTCTTTTGCACGATTTCCCCTGCTATTCTTGGCATATTTTTAATTTATCATAATTCTTTTGAATTTTCAATATATTTAACGCAAAAAAGCTGCAAACAGCAGCTTCTTTTGCTTTTCTGGCGTGAAATTTCGCACAATTATTCTTTTTGAGATTTATTTTCAATATAACCGCATGCTTCATTGATGCAAAGAAGCTTATTTCCCTTCTCAACCATAATGCCTCCGCATTTCGGACATTTTTCTTTGGAAGGTTTCTGCCAGGACATGAAATCACAGTCCGGATTATTTTCACATCCATAATACTTTCTGCCCTTTTTGGTCTTTCGAAGCACAATGTCCTTGCCGCATTTCGGGCATGCCACACCGATCTTTTCCAGATAGGGTTTGGTATTTCGGCACTCTGGGAATCCCGGGCAGGCAAGGAATCTGCCATGCGGACCATATTTAATGACCATGTTGCGGCCGCACTCTTCACAGACAATATCGGTCACTTCGTCTTCAATCTTGACTTTTGCAAGTTCTTTCTCTGCATTTAAAACTGCTTCGTCCAGATCCGGATAGAAATTGCTGACAACCGTTTTCCAGTTGACCACGCCTTCCTCCACTTTATCCAGCAGAGATTCCATGTTTGCTGTAAAATTGACATCCACAATACTCGGGAATGCCTGTACCATGATATTGTTTACGACTTCTCCAAGTTCTGTCATATACAGATTTTTATTTTCTTTTGCCACATAGCGGCGGTTGATGATCGTGGTGATCGTCGGTGCATAAGTACTTGGACGTCCGATTCCAAGCTCTTCCAGCGTTTTGACAAGAGCGGCCTCTGTATAATGTGCCGGCGGCTGTGTAAAATGCTGCTTTTCCTCACAACTCTTAAAGTTCAGCTGTGTCTCTGAGGAAATTTCTTTCACGAGAAGATTTCCCTCGCCCTTTTCTTCTTCGTCCTGCACATAAACTGCCATAAAACCGTCAAATTTTTTCTTGGAGGCGGATACATGGAAACGGTATCCGGCTGCATCGATTTTAACGGAAGTCGTAGTATACTGTGCATTTGCCATACGGCTTGCGGCAAATCGTTTCCAGATCAGCTGATACAGACGGAACTGATCTCTTGTGAGCGATTCTTTTAAAGCAAACGGTGTCCTCGTGATGTCCGTCGGACGGATTGCTTCATGAGCATCCTGGATCTTTTTACCGCTCTTTTTCTCCTGCACAGCTGCAGAAACGTATTCTTTTCCGTAGTTTTCTTCGACATAAGCTCTCGCTGATGCATCGGCTTCATCTGAAATACGCGTGGAATCCGTACGCAGATAGGTGATGATACCAACGGTCCCGCTGCCCTTTACATCCACTCCTTCATATAACTGCTGTGCAACACGCATGGTTTTCTGTGTGGAGAAATTCAGCACCTTGGAAGCTTCCTGCTGAAGCGTACTGGTTGTAAACGGAACCGGAGCTTTTTTGGTACGTTCTCCTTTTTTCACTTCCGCCACCTGGTACTTTGCACCTTCCAGCTTTTTCGTGATCGTATCCAGCTCTTCTTTTGAATGAATCGTTATCTTTTCTTTTTCCGTACCGTAAAATCTGGCAGTCAGCGGTTTTCGCTCTCCCTGAATCGTAAAATCGGCATCCAGGGTCCAGTATTCTTCCGGTATAAAGGCTGCGATCTCTTCCTCGCGGTCTGCAATGATCCGTAGAGTGACAGACTGTACACGGCCTGCACTTAAGCCTCGTTTGACTTTCGCCCACAGAAGCGGACTGATCCGGTATCCAACCATACGGTCCAGCATACGTCTTGCCTGCTGTGCATCCACCAGATCCATATCGATCGCACGCGGATGTTTCAGAGATTCTTTTACAGCTGTTTTCGTAATTTCATTGAAGGTAATCCTGTGGATATCTTTTTCTTCTAGTTTCAGTGCCTTTGATAAATGCCAGGAGATTGCTTCTCCTTCGCGGTCAGGGTCCGTTGCAAGATATACTTTATCTGACTTTTTTACAGACTTGCGAAGTGCTGCCAGAATATCTCCCTTTCCGCGTATGGTAATATATTTCGGTTCATAATTATTTTCAACATCAAACCCCAGCTGACTTTTTGGCATATCACGTACATGTCCGTTTGATGCTGCGACATCATAGTTAGAGCCAAGAAATTTTTTGATGGTTTTTACTTTGGTAGGTGACTCAACAATAATCAGATATTTTGCCATATGTTTACCCCTTTTTCAACTGTTTACGCCCAAAATCGGTGCAACGGCTTTCACAGTGCTTATTGTTTTTCCTCAGACCTTCGAATAATGATTTTTTACATCCTCCGCAACAAGCCCGCACAGCATCAGGCGAACCAGTATTGCACTTACTTTCTGCGGGGTGAGGTTTGTCTCATCTGCTATGCTCTGAAGATTTTTCGCCTGAAATTCCAGAACACTATACACCAAATTTTCTTCGCTTTCAAGTGCAATGTATGTTTTTTTTGTGTTTGTATGATTTTTTTTCTTAATTTTAAGACGTTCCAGGATCTGATCTGTGGAGAGAAAAATGCCGGCTCCCTGGTCGATCAGGCGGTTGCATCCGGCACTGAGTGCATCTCCGGCTCTGCCCGGCAACACCATAACATCTCTGCCCTGTTCCAGTGCCTGATCTGCTGTGATGAGTGATCCGCTTTTTTCTCTTGCCTCTATCACGATCACCAAATCCGAAAGGCCACTGATAATGCGATTTCGCATTGGGAAATGAAAAGGAAGCGGACTACTTCCCGGCGGATATTCCGATAAGACTCCTCCATTTTTCAGTAAATTCTGATACAGATCCCGGTTTTGCATCGGGTAACAGATATCCGGTCCGCATCCAAGTACCGCATAGCTCTTTCCGCCTCCTTTTATGGCAGCTCTCTGGGCAGTGCCATCGATTCCTCTTGCCATGCCGCTTACAAGTGAAATATCATATCCTGCCAGCTCTTCTGCGATCTTTACCGCAAAATGTCTGCCATAGGCACTGCACAGTCTGGCACCGACGATCGCCACGGTCTTCTCATTTTCCTTTGGAAGCTCACCTCTTATAAAAAGTCCGAACGGATAATCATAAATTTCTTTTAATTTCTGCGGATAGGATGTATCTTCACAGCTGATAAAACGTATGCCTTTTTTCTGCATTTCATTCCATGCCTTTTTCGCATCCCAGGCAGCTTTTTCACGAAAAAAGGCTTTCTTATGTTCTTCATTTTCCCAAAAAACTTCACCGATTTCTCTTTCATCGGCCTGCCATATTTCTTCCGGCGTACCGAAAAAATCCAGCAGCATCTGTTTTTCTTTTCTTCCAAAGCTTAAGATACTGCAAAGCCAGAACCATTTTTCTCTCCGTTTTTCATCCTCTGTTTTTTCTTCTTTTTCCTGCATCCCTTCTGTCTCACCTCCAGATCTGCCGCTGTTCAAAAATGCGGTAACCGATCGCCTCATACAGATGTTCTTCGGCAATCTGCTCTTTCTGCTCCATATCCGCAATAGTACGGGCTACCTTCAAAATCTTATGACACGCTCTTGCCGTAAGATCCATTTTCTCATAAGCATCCCGTAAAACTTTCTTTTCTTTTTCTCCGATCCTACAATATTTTTTAATACCCGCCGCATCCAGATCGGCATTATAGCGATAACCGGTATCCCGATAACGCTCCCTCTGGATCTGCCCCGCCAGCTCAACTCTTTTTCGTATCGTCTTGGAATCTTCACTCTTCTTTTCACAGATCAGTGCATCGTAATCTACTCTTACGGCCTCCACACTGATATCCATGCGGTCAAGGATCGGGCGGCTGATCCGGCTCTGATAACGGCGTATCTCCGCCTCACTGCAGATACATTTCTCAAGATTGGGAAAATTCCCACACTTGCAGAAATTGGTGGCTGCAACGATCATACAGTCTGCCGGAAACACATAGCTCCCATACACTCTTGAAATATGGACTCTTCGCTCCTCCATAGGCTGCCGCAGGATTTCGATCGTTTCTCTTTTAAACTCTGCCAGTTCATCCAAAAACAGGACACCTTTATGTGCAAGACTGATCTCTCCCGGCCGCGGAATCCTGCCTCCGCCTGCCAGGGCAGAAGGCGATATGGTATGGTGCGGTGCACGGAATGGACGCTTTCTGATCAGCGGCTGTTGACTGGACAGTAAACCTGCCACACTGTAAATGGAAGATACTTCCAGACTCTCTTCCATTGTCAGGGACGGCAGAATACCCGGCATGCATTTTGCAAGCAGCGATTTCCCGGCTCCGGGCGGTCCCATCATCAGAAAATGATGTCTTCCGCCGGCCGCAATCTCTGCGGCTCTCCTCACTGCACTCTGACCGTGAATATCTGCAAAATCAGGAATTTCTGTTTCTTCTATATTATATACATCTTTTTTGATTTTCCCGGGGATTGTGCCTTTCTGAAGATAGCGCAATACTTCTTTTAAGGTACTTACTCCGACAATGTGGATATCCGATACCATTTCTCCTTCTGTGCGGTTTCTCTCCGGCAGGATACAGGTATGACATCCGTTTTTTTTTGCCAGCTGAACAATGGGCAACGCCCCTTTGATCCCTTTGACTGCTCCATTTAATCCCAGCTCACCTGCCACCAGGACACCTTTTAAAGTCTCCATGGGCAAAAGCTGGTACGCTGCAAGAATGGCAAGTGCTACCGGAAGGTCATAGCTGCTGCCGTCTTTATGTATGTCTGCCGGAGAGAGATTGACTGTGATTCTTTTCGGACGAAGCTGGATTCCGCTGTTGCGAAATGCTGTCATAACCCGATCCTGTGCTTCTTTTACTTTCGCTGACAGATCTCCCACCATGGAAAATCCCGGAAGCCCTTCACTGACATCTGCTTCTACAAAAATCGGCAGACCCTGGATTCCGCAGATGGCTGCGGATAAGACTCTGCTGAACATATTCTTTTCTCCTTTGATTCGTTGTGATAATGTGCCGAAATGGCGGAAATAATGATAGATTGTTTCCAGTTTATCATATTTTCTTTTAAAATGCAACACTTTCTTTTCAAACGTTACAGATTATTGTTTTCGTTTTCTTCCATATAAATAACAGAAAGGTTCGAAAGCATTTTTTTTGTTTTCAGACAGACTGCCGCCTGAAAATCTTCTCCGTCCAGAAAGAAAAAATGATACACTTCCTCATAGGTCTTTCCATCGAGCACTTCGGAAAGATCCAGATTCGAAAGCTTCTGCCGGATGCCTGTTCCGATGCATTTCAGATAACTTTCTTTTGCCGTCCAGATTTTGCTGAAGTATCTGATCTGCACGGCAGGATCTTCGATTGCGAGTAACATCTTTTTTTCATTTTCATGGCATACCGCACGGATCAGACGTTCCGTCGGATGGATCAGACGTTCTATGTCCACGCCAAGCGGTGTTTCTGCAATCCCGCATAAAATGCCGGCATCCGCATGACTGTAATTAAAACAAATCTCCGGGTATTCCGGAAAGTAAGGCTTTCCGTAGATTCCTTTTCCAATAGCCGGCAGTTCCTTTAACGAATATTCTTTTCTGATGCCGTAAAGGAGTACTCTTTTTGCCATATTGCTCTGTATTTTATGCCGTGCGGCACTTTTTTCCATTCTTTCTTTTGTTCTCATAAGATAGATCACGTTCTTTTCCTCCTTCGCACAGTGTAACACGCTTTTTTTTTCCTGTCATCTGCTTTCGCGTATGCCTGTTTTTCCTTTTTCCCGAAAACAGGAACGCAGTTTGCTCAGGGCATTTTTCTCAATCCTGGAGACATACGATCTGGAAATACCAAGTTTCTGTGCAATTTCCCGCTGTGTTGTTTCCTTCTGTCCAAGGATCCCATAACGCAGACTCAGTATCTGTCGCTCCCTTTCATTTAACTGTGCCATATAATGATACATTTCACGGATTTCCTGCTTTTTATTGATCATCTCTGCCAGGTCTGTATTTTTTCCTTCCACAATATCTACCAGGCAGATTTCATTTCCTTCTTTATCCATACCGATCGGTTCGTAGAGAGAGATTTCTTTTGAAGTCTTCTTTTTTAACCGCAGCATCATCAGCAGTTCATTGTCAATGCATCTTGCCGCATAGGCCGCCAGTCTGTTGTTTTTCGTATGATCAAAGGTCAGGACTGCCTTGATAAGGCCAACCGTCCCTATGGATATCAGATCATCTGCATCTTCATCCGGATGCTGATACTTTTTAGCCACATGGGCAACCAGCCTCAGATTACGTTCAATGAGAATCTGCTTTGCCTCCTCGTCGCCTTCTTTATACTTCTGGAGATAGTATTTTTCTTCTTTGACGGTAAGTGGTTTTGGAAATGTCTTCAAAGAAAAACCTCGAAGCAGATTTATATTATCATATGCTGATTTTCTTTTTGCTGTGCCTTTCCACTTTTTTCTTTTTTAATCCTGTGCTATACTGACAGAAAAGATATTAAGATCAAAAGGTCTTTTGACCCTGGCATCACAGAAAGTAAAGTTTTCACGATCACAAAGGAGATTCTTATGGCCGCACTTTTTCTTGCACCCTTTTATCTTGCGGTGTGCTTTTATGTTTTAAACTGGATGTTAAAATGGATGGCCGTCTGCAATAATATTTTTGCTCTGGCTGCTTTCCGCTATGGATTTTCTGCCCTGTACATTCTGACAGCTACCACTTTGCTGTCTTCTTTTCTGATCAAAAAGCCCGATGGACTGCATCGGACTTTAAAACACATCAGCAATCTGTGGCTGGGCACATTTCTCTATGCCCTGATCGGTATCGGCATTGCAGATTTCATCCGCATCCTGCTCTATTTTTCTCCGCTTGCCGATGCTTCCTGGTTTCATTCCAGACTGATGTTTGCAGCCACCGGCTTTTTTACCGGCGTTCTGATCCTTTTTTTTAGTTTTTATGGATTTTTTCATGCCAAAAAACTCTACACAACAACCTGGAATATCTCCTCTGCCAAAAGCTGCAGCGGACATGACACTCTGAAGATTGCCCTGATCGCCGATCTGCATTTGGGCTATAACACAGACGAAATTTTTCTGAAACGCCTTGTAAAACGGATCAACAAACTGCAGCCGGATCTGATCATCGTGGCAGGGGATACGTTTGACAATGATTTTCATGCGATAAAACATCCTCAAAAATGTGCATCCATTTTATCCGCTCTGAAAAGCACGTACGGAACTTACTGCTGCTATGGAAATCACGATCTGGACGAGGCGATTCTCGCCGGTTTTACTTTCGGAGGACAGAAAGAAAATGCCGATGAACGGTTTGAGCAGTTTTTTCACGATGCCGGCATGACTCTGCTGGATGACGAAGTCCGTCTGATCGAGAACCACTTCTATCTAGTCGGAAGAAAAGATCCTGCACGCTGCAAAAAACTGATTTCCGAAAAAGAACGCTTAACTCCGAATCAGCTTACACAACATCTGGACAAGTCCAAACCGATCCTGATCATCGACCATCAGCCAAAAGAACTTTCGCTTCTTGCGGATGCCGGTGCTGATCTGATCCTTGGCGGTCATACACACAACGGGCAGCTTTTCCCCGGCAATCTGCTCCTGCCGCTGATGTGGGAGAATCCTTACGGTCTTCTGAAAAAAGGAAATGCCTACAGTGTTGTTACCTCAGGTGCCGGTGTATGGGGACCGAATATGCGTCTTGGAACAAAAAGTGAAATCTGTCTTGTAAAAATGCAGTTCCATTCTTGAACAGTTCTTCTTTAAGACAAATTTTCACCGATTTTATATGGTAATTGTGAAATCTTTTCACAGTTGCCATATTTTTTATTTTAGGTATGGTCATTTTTACCTGTTAGTGTTAAAATTGTAACACACGTTTGTACATCAGAAACAAATTTGCCCTTTTCAAAAAGACGGCTTCCAAAGTGACCGTAAGTGTTCCAAAGAGCATCCGGAACAATAAGAAAAAAGCTGCTGCTTTCCAGAAGAAGCTGACCAAGAGTGGCATGAGCAAAAAACCGAAGCTCAAATGACCAGTATCTTTTCTGCTTTGGCAGAAAATGGTCAGATTTATCAAAACAATCCTGTATGCGAAACCTGTATTTTCAGGTTTCGCATATTTTTTATGGATTTCCACACATTTTTCTGGTCATTTTGTTCAAAAACTGCTAAGATAATATCATGGTATTTTTAAACCATTTTATTTTTAAGAAGGAGGAACACATGAAAAAGAACATCAAAAAACTGCTGACAGTCACATTAGCCGCTTCTCTTTGTATTCCGTCAATTCCGAGAAGCATGACAAACGCTGCCGCCTCTTCTGCCACGTTTGGGGAGGCAGAAGACATTTCCGTAAGCCAGATCGTTACGGAACGCACCAACCTCTTCAATTCCGGATGGAAATTCTTTCTTGGAAATTCCACCTCTGCACAGAATCCAGATTTCAATGATGCTGACTGGCAGTCTGTTGATCTGCCGCACGATTTCAGCATCAGCCAGAATTTTACAACATCCGGTGAAGCAGAAAGTGGATTTTTACCGGGCGGCACCGGCTGGTACCGCAAATCTTTCACACTCCCTTCCAATCTTTCCGGCAAATCACTCGTTCTCAATTTTGACGGTGTTTACAACAATGCCTATGTCTATGTGAACGGAAAACAGATCGGGGAACATCACTACGGTTATACGCCGTTTTCCCTTGATATCAGTGATTACGTCACCTGTGACGGCAGTACACAGAATGTCGTTGCAGTCAAAGTCGTACATACTACACCGTCCAGCCGTTGGTATTCCGGCAGCGGTATTTACCGTGATGTCAATCTGATCGTTACCGATCCGATACACGTTGCCGTAGACGGAACGACTGTCACTACACCGGATATCGAGAGCGGAAAGGGAACCGTCAACACAAAAGTAGAAGTGGTCAATGACAAAAATGCTTCTGCAAATGTTACCGTCCGCACAACGGTTTATGATTCCAACGATCAGAAAGTTTCGGATACTGTCCAGAAAACCGTAAGCGTGGCCGCAAATTCCACTTCGGAAGCAGAACTCTCTGCCCTAGTTGCAAACCCATCTCTCTGGTCTGTGGACGATCCGACCCTTTACTATGTCCGCACAGAACTTGTTTCCGATGGAAAAGTAACTGATACTTATGATACAACCTTTGGATTCCGCTGGTATAAATTTACAAGCGGCAGCGGATTTTCTCTCAATGGAAAAAATGTAAAATTAAATGGTGTCTGCATGCATCACGATCAGGGTGCCTTAGGCTCTGCCGCTTACTATGATGCCATGTATCGCCAGCTTAAGATCATGAAAGATATGGGAGCCAATGCAATCCGTATCACACACAACCCGGGTGACAAAGATTTTATTGAAATCTGCAACAAACTCGGACTTCTTGTGATCGAAGAACTGTTCGATGGATGGGTAGATCCGAAAAACGGAAACAGCTATGATTTCAGCTCCTATTTTACCAAAACACTTGGCGATGACAGCTTGCTTGGCAGCAGCAGTGACATGACCTGGGCAGAATTTGCAGCAAGATCCGTCGTTCGCCGTGACCGCAACGATCCTTCCATCATCCTCTGGTCTTTGTGCAATGAGGTACAGGAAGGTACCTACTGGAACAATGTCGGCTCCTACGCAGGCATCGCCCAGAATATGATCAACTGGATCAAAGAGGAAGACGCTACAAGACCGACCACCAGCGGTGACAACAACCGTGGCGGTGATTCCAGACTGGTTGCCGTTTTAAATACGATCCTGAAAAACGGCGGTGTAGTCGGCTTCAACTATGCAAACACCAGCAGCCAGCTGCAGAGCCTTGCTTCACAGTACGGCGGTGTGATCCTCGCCAGTGAAACATCTTCCCATGTCAACAGCCGCGGTATTTACAGTACACAGGCAACCCGTGCCAATGCCGACGGTAAATTCCATCTGACCAGCTATGATACTTCTGCTGTTGGATGGGGAATCACAGCACATGAATCCATTTACAATACCTATCAGTCCGACAGTGTTGCCGGTGAATTTGTATGGACCGGTTTTGATTACATCGGTGAACCGACTCCATGGAACGGCACCGGAAGCGGTTCTGTCAGCTACAGCGGTGCTATTCCAAACAGCAGCTATTTTGGTATTGTAGAAACCAGCGGTTTTCCGAAAGATTCCTATTATCTCTACCGCAGCCAATGGAATAAAGAAGAAAACACGCTTCACCTTGTCACTGCATGGGACAGCAACAATATGCTTACCTCAGGCGGCAAAACACCGGTATGGGTATACAGCAATGCACCGAAGGTAGAACTTTACCGCAACGGTACTCTGATCGGTACCACTACTAGGCAGGCACACACTTCTGCTGCCGGTCATACTTACTACACTTACTCTTCTGTAAGCAACAACAGCAGCGTTTGTACAGCTTCCAATGGAAACGGTTCCGATGCCACCTACGCCGTATTCAATGTTGCATTTGAAAAAGGTACGATTTCTGCAAAAGCCTTCGATGAAAACGGCGAAGAAATCACAGAGTTTGAAGGCAATGCTTCTGTTTCTACTCCGGATGGAGCAACAAAACTGAAAGTCAGTGCTGACAAAACAGAACTTGTCGCCGATGGCAGCAGCCTTGCTTATGTCACCGTTGATGTGACTGATGCAAACGGAAACCTGAACACCAAAGCAACCAATACCATCAACTTTACTCTGGAAGGCAACGGCAGCATTGCCGGCGTGGACAACGGAGACCAGGCAACCACGGATAAATTCCAGCAGGCAAGCGTTCTTCCAGACAGCACATCTGCCAGGATCAATGCTTACGCCGGAAAAGCACTGGTGATCATAAAATCCACCAAAGATGCCGGTGATATCAAACTGAATATTACATCTGGCGGCATGACTGCCCAGAGTATCCGCATCCAGACAAAAGCTGCTGCAAATACTTCTTCCGATGCGATAAGCAGCTACCGCATGTCAAAACACTGCTATATTCTCAGCGGTTCTTCCAGTATCCCGCTTCCGCAAAGTGTAGAGGCTACTTTTGCAAATGGAACAACGAAAAATCTTCCAGTAACCTGGAATGATTATGACAAAGATGCCCTGAAAAAGAGCAAAGCCATCTTCCAGGTGACTGGTTCTATCAAAAACGGAGAAGAAAAAATCCCGGTAACAATGACGATCCACGTATACAGCCAGATTGTCACTGCCCAGAATTATTCCGGTATTACAGCACCGGATACCATGCCAACCCTGCCAACGGTTTCCATGACCTACAGCAAAGACGGTTCTGCATTTGAAGAATTTCCGGTAACCTGGGATACTTCAAAACTGACAAATACAAGCTTTTCCAAGGTTGGCGGCCTTGTGACCATAAATGGCAGTGTAACCGCTCTCGGAGAGACTTATCCAGTAACTGCGAGCATCCGTGTTGCTTCCCCGGTTTACGGCGAGAGTGTCAATATCGCTCCGGATTATCTGGATCTGACACAAAGCTGTAAGAGTGCATCAGACAACCTTCTGGCGATCGTAGACGGTATCCGCAGCGATACAAACGGAGGCGGAAGTTCCAGTTCTCTGCGTTGGACCAACTGGAATACAAGAAACGATACAGATTCTCCGGTGATTACCCTGACATGGGCTACTGCTCACCTGGTAGATCAAATCAATCTCTACTACTATACCGAGAATGTTTCCACTTCCCAGGAACCAACCAGCGTCAAATTTGAATATTCCCTGGACGGATCCGATTTCGTGGAGATCGACCATGAAGAGGCTGTAAAAATCCCGGATGTGACAACCGGTTCTGCTACTGATAAAATCTCCAACGGTTACAGCTTCAAACTGAAAAGTACCATCAATCCGATCGCCGTTCGTATTATCCTCGGACATGATACCGGCAAATTTATTGGTCTGACGGAAGTAGAAGTTATGAGCAGCAGCATTTCTTATACAAGAAACAGATCTGCATCCTTAAAAGGTATTACTTACGGAACAAAAAGCATTACGTTCAATCAGAATACCAGTTACAAGATCACAGGAGATTCCTTTGACAGCAATCTTCTGAAGATTTCCAACGATGTGAACGCAGCGGTAAGCGTCATACCGGTAAGCGACAAACAGTTTACTCTGATTTCCGTATCAGAAGACGGTTCTGAGACAAAAACTTACACGATCACCTTGACCGAAAATGGCAGCGGTGAGACTGAGACCGAAACTCCAGCTACTGAAACTGAGACCGAAACTCCGGCCACCGAAACTGAGACCGAAACCGAAACCCCGGCTACGGAGACCGAGACTCCGGTTACGCATCCGCCACTGACGGAAAGGCCAGAAACAGAAGCACCGGAAACTTCTTCCAATGATAAGAATGAAAGTCAAACGCCCGCTGCCAAACCGGAAACACCTTCTACGGACAAACCGCAGACACCTTCCACTCCAGCTCTCAAAAAAGGTGACACCTTTAAGGTTAAAAACATCCAGTACAAAGTCCTGAATGTTTCCAAAAAGACGGTAGCCGTTGTCAAGGGAACAGACAGAAAACCGGGTAAAGTAACAAAAGTAACGATTCCAAACACTGTAAAAAATGCTGCAAGCAAAACCACCTTTACGGTAACTCAGATCCAGGCAAATGCATTTAAAAACTACAAAAACCTGAAATCTGTCATTATCGGAAAGAACGTTACGTCCATTGGCAAAAACAGCTTCTACGGATGCCAGAAACTTGCAAAAGTAACTTTCAAGGGAACTTCTGTAAAAACGATTAAATCCAAAGCCTTCAAAAAGACGGCTTCCAAAGTGACCGTAAGTGTTCCAAAGAGCATCCGGAACAATAAGAAAAAAGCGGCTGCTTTCCAGAAGAAGCTGACCAAGAGTGGCATGAGCAAAAAACTGAAACTGAAATAAGAAAGTTTGATTATCACACACAAAAAAGATGCGAGTCCATTGCGGATTCGCATCTTTTGGTTTATAAAGGACTATTTTCTTTCATTTAATTGTTTTCTCATCTAAAGCTTTTTGGCTCATCTTATTCTTTTCTTCTTAAAATATCATATGCTTCCGCTCTTCCGCCTTCCAGCTCCACATGCAGGATCTGTTTGGAATGCGGTGCACTTTCCTGTTCTTCACCGTCCTCATTGAGGATCCTCTTTACTGTAACCTCTACATTCTGACCGTCCGGTTTCATGATCTCAATCTGCTCACCGACACTGAATTTATTTCTCTGCTCAATGCGACAGCGACCTTCTGCATCGACTTCCCCGACGATACCAAGATAGGTATATTCTTTCACGTAAGTATTATTATCGTATATCTGCGTGTTCTCATCCGGTCTTCCATAAAAGAAACCGGTCGTGAACTGGCGGTAGGTACAGCTTGCAATCTGTGTGCGGTACCACGGCATATGCTCTTCATAAAGTTTTGGATCTTCCAGATAATCATCGATCGCTTTGCGATACGTTCTCGCAACCGTTGCCACATAGAGGGCCGTTTTCATTCTGCCTTCGATCTTAAAGCTGTCAATCCCCGCATCAAGCAGATCCGGGATATGTTCGATCATGCAAAGATCCTTGGAATTAAAAATATAGGTGCCTCTTTCATTTTCATAAACCGGAAGATACTCACCCGGTCGTTTCTCTTCCACAACTGCATATTTCCAGCGACACGGATGCGTACAAGCTCCCTGGTTGGCATCTCTGCCTGTAAAATAACTGCTGAGCAGACATCTTCCGGAATAAGAAATGCACATAGCTCCATGCACAAAGGTCTCAATCTCCAGATCCTCCGGAATGTTTGCACGGATCTCTTTGATTTCCTGCATGGAAAGCTCCCTTGCAGAAACCACTCTCTTCGCTCCCAGTGTATGCCAGAAATGATAGGTAGCATAGTTTGTGTTATTCGCCTGGGTACTGATATGGCGTTCGATTTCCGGACAGATACGTTTTGCGATCTCAAACACCCCCGGATCGGCAATGATCAGTGCGTCCGGTTTCACTTCTTTTAATTCTCTGAAATATTCCTCAACGCCCTCCAGATCCCGGTTGTGTGCCAGGATATTGGCTGTCACGTAAACTTTCACGCCATGCTCATGGGCAAAGGCAATGCCCTCTTTCATATCTTCCATCGAAAAATTCTTGGCTTTTGCACGCAGTCCAAATGCTTCGCCGCCAATGTAAACGGCATCCGCTCCAAAGATGACCGCCGTCTTTAATACTTCCAGGCTGCTTGCCGGCACCAGCAATTCCGGTTTCCTCATCGTTCTTCCTCCCATTTATCTATTCCTTTATTTTCACGCTGAGTGTTGCTCCATCCCCGATAGGCACAATGCTGGTCACCAGATGCTCATTGTGTTTCAGTTCATAGAGATACTCCCGCATCCGTTTGTATATTGTCCTGTTTCTTCGCTCTACTGCATAATGGGACTCGATAATGTCACCATCCTGCAGCACATTATCCGAGATCAGGATGCCGCCGACTTTCAGCAGACGCATCACATCCGGCAGAAAATGAATATACTGCCCTTTTGCAGCGTCCATAAAGATAAAATCATAAGAACCCTCAAGTTCTGCAAGAATCTCTGTGGCATCCCCTTCCAGAAAACGGATCTGTGACTCCTTCCCGGCTTTTCTGAAATTTTCTTTTGCGATCGGAATGCGTTTTTCATACTTTTCAATTGTTGTGATTTTGGCTTCCTTTGGTGCATATTCACAGAACAGCAGTGTGGAAAATCCAACTGCTGTCCCTACTTCCAATATATTGACCGGACGCTGCATCTGCAGCAGCACCTTGAGAAAGCTCTGCATTTCTCTTCGTATGATCGGCACATGATCTTCCAGTGCTTTTACCTCAAGCTCCGTCAGGAACGGGGTATTTCCCGTATCCAGGGAGTTGATAAAAGCTGTCATTCTTTCATCTACTATCATATCGTTACTCCGTCTCAGTCTCTTTTTCATCCGCCCGGCTCAGTACTCTCAGCATCTCTTCTGCTGTCTGTGAGGTGTTCAGTACATAGCTTCCGGGCTCAATTTCTCCTTTATATTCAGAAAGCATATATTGAATGCGAAAAACATTCTTATCTTTGATCAGTTTCTTCTCTTCCAGAAGCTTTGCGATTTCACCAAAGGACATATCTTTGGTGATCGTAACTGCTACCTTTTTTCCGGGAGCCTCACTCATCGCTTCCTGTGCAAATATCTGATATCCGAATGTGTAGGCCCGTCTGCCGGTAAAAATCAGAACAAGCACAAGAACCGCCAGCAATACGATTTTCACGGCAATGCCGACTGCAATTGATTTTGCACTGTTCTCTTTCATGCACCCTCTCCTGTCTTACCAGTACATTAATCCTGCAAGGAACAGTACTAGTCCGTTTCTATGATATCTGCAAAATTTTCAATTTCCATATCCACAGATGTCAGTATCTCATCCGCACATCTCTGAATGATCCTGCATATCTGAAGCTCCGCTGCCAGATACTCCTGTATAACCGGATTCTTCTGCATATCTTCGTATTCCCGCTCCAGATTCTGCACATCATCAAACAGATCGTAAGCATTGCTTCCATTCTGAAGCAGATAATTCTTTTTGCGGAACTCATCCAGCCTCTGTCGAAGCTGCGGCTCTTCGGATACTTTTCTGCTCACTTCCCGAAACGCTTTGTACGCTTCGCTTCCGCGAAGTGCAGCCGAAAGCTGCACCGTATATTCCTTTATTTCATCCATTTTCTATCAGCCCCATCATACTTCCATAATGATCGGCAGGATCATCGGGCTTCTCTTTGTTCTCTTCCAGAGGAACTCGCTTAAGCTGTCACGGATTGCTGTCTTTAAACGTCCCCAGTCGGTCACTCTTCGATCCATGCAGTCCTCAATAGCTTCTTCTACTACATGTTTTGCTTCATCCATCAGTCCTTCGGATTCTCTGACGTATACAAATCCTCTGGATACAATATCCGGACCTGCAAGAACTTGATTGCTGTATTTTTCAAGCGTCAGTACCACGATCAGAATACCGTCCTCCGCCAGATGCTGTCTGTCGCGAAGAACGATATTTCCGACATCACCAACACCCAGTCCGTCTACCAGGATCGCTCCGGTCTGTACACGGTCTACAACCTGTGCTTTTTCTTCATCTAACTCCAAAACATCTCCTGAGGACAACAGGAAAATATTGTCCTTTGGAATACCAAGACTCTCCGCAACCTGTGCCTGTGCTTTCAGATGACGGTATTCACCATGCACCGGAATCGCATATTTCGGATGAACCAAAGAATAGATCAGCTTGATCTCTTCCTGACATGCATGGCCGGATACGTGGGCATCCTGGAAAATAACATCCGCCCCTTTCATCGAAAGCTCATTGATCACTCGGGAAACTGCTTTTTCATTTCCCGGAATCGGGTTGGAGCTGAAAATAACGGTATCGCCCGGCTTGATCTGCACTTTACGATGCATGTTGGATGCCATACGGGAAAGTGCCGCCATGGACTCGCCCTGGCTTCCGGTTGTGATCAGCACCATTTGCTCATCCGGATAATTCTTCATCTGATCCAACTCGATCAGGGTATTCTCCGGCACGTTCAGATAGCCAAGCTCTGCCGCTGTGCTGATAACATTGACCATACTGCGACCCTCTACCACACATTTGCGTCCATATTTATAGGCAGAATTGATGATCTGCTGTACACGGTCCACATTGGATGCAAACGTTGCAATGATGATCCTTGTATTTTTATGCTCTGCGAAAATATTATCAAACGTCTTACCAACGGTACGCTCGGACATCGTAAATCCTTTTCGTTCTGCATTGGTACTATCGCACATCAGTGCCAGCACACCCTTTTTGCCGATTTCTCCAAAACGCTGCAGATCGATCGCATCTCCGAATACCGGAGTGTAATCCACTTTAAAGTCACCGGTGTGCACCACGATACCTGCCGGTGAATAAATTGCAAGTGCAGAAGCATCTGCAATACTATGGTTTGTCTTGATAAACTCAATGCGGAATTTCCCAAGATTGATCGACTGTCCGTGCTTTACGACTTTTCTCTTTACGGACTTCAGAAGATTATGCTCTTTGAGCTTATGCTCGATCAGTGCGATCGTAAGTCTTGTCGCATAGACCGGAACATTCAGTTCTTTTAATACATATGGCAATGCTCCGATATGATCCTCATGACCATGTGTAATGACAAAACCTTTTACTTTATGTGCATTGTTTTTCAGGTATGTGATATCCGGTATCACAAGGTCGATCCCCAGCATATCGTCCTCAGGAAAGGACAGCCCACAGTCAACCACAACAATACTGTCTTCGAATTCGAAGGCAGTAATGTTCATGCCGATCTGTTCCAGACCGCCCAGAGGAATGATCCTCAATTTCGAATTGTTAATATTTTTCAAAAATTTTTACCTCCTGTTTCTTTTCCGTTCAGGCTCTTTATTCAAATTCAATATCATCCAGCATTTCCTGGAAGATTTTTGAAACTGCCTCTAATTCATCATCGTCATCCACGATCTCATATAACGCTTCATCATCACCTGGCTTTGACAGATCTTTCAGGATCAGTGCTTCTGCCTCATCGTCCTCAGAATCCGTTACCAGAATATAGCTGATGCCGCCAAGTACTGTCTGTTCCAGTACATAAAACTCAACTATCTGATCGTCCGCCAGTGTAAATGTAATTTTCTCCATAATAAACCTGTTGCAGCCCTGCTTCAAATCACTCTGGCTGCGTCCTTTCCCTTTTCATTCCTTCATGATCTAAATAACCCTGAAGAATATAGACAGCTGCAAGTTTGTCCACATACTTCTTACGGTCCTCTCTTCGCACGCCGCTCTCCATCATCGTCCGATGTGCCTCTACTGTGGTCAGTCTCTCATCCCACATCACAACCGGCAGACCGGTACGCTTCTCCAGCATTTTCTGAAATTCCAGAGATTTTTCCGCACGGTCTCCCACGGTATTGTTCATATTTTTCGGGTATCCAAGCACCAGGATCCCGACATCATACTCTGCGATCAGTTCTTCGATCCGTGCCAGCGTCTTCCTCAGTTTGTTCTCCTGAGTCCTGCGGATGATCTCCACGCCCTGTGCAGTAATCCCAAGCCCGTCACTGACTGCGACTCCAACCGTCTTGGAGCCGTAATCCAGTCCGAGTGCTCTTTTCTTTACTTCTGTTCCCATGTTCTGTTTTTAATATACTCCTTCAGAAGTTCTTCTACCAGCTCATCACGTTCCACTTTCATGATCATGCTTCTTGCATTTTTATAACTGGTGATATAAGTAGGATCGCCTGACATAATGTAGCCTACAATCTGGTTCACCGGATTATAGCCCTTTTCTGCCATTGCGTCATAAACAGTATCCAGGATCTCTTTTACGCGATATTCCGGATCTGTATTTACTTTGAAATATTGTGTATTACTGATATTTGCCATTCTTTTCACGTCCTTACCGTACAAACTATACTTCTATTCTAATATAACTGTCTGAAAAATTCAATTGTTTTTTGTAATTAATGCTTCTTCGCGTGATTTTTATAATGGCTTTGAAAACAATCCGCTGCTCAGGACCGAGCTTTTGTGCACAGCAGACAGTCCTGACAGCGTTCTTTTCCTGCCTTTACCAAAAGAATCTGATTGTCTAAATCTTCCGTCGTCTCCATCAACATGCGAATATACTCCATGGTATGGCCGGATGCATATACCTTCCCGTCAATCGTCACGCTTTCTTCAAAGAGTACTTTTGTGACGGTTTCGCTGATTTTTTCTTCAAATCGCTGCTTCCGCACTTTGCCGTCTGCGATCAGGATCGCACTTCTTCTGTGTGCCACATCGGACGGCACCTGATTTTCCATGACGGCTGCTTTCGTTCCTTTTCTTCTGGAATACTGGAAAATATGCGTTTCATAAAAATCTACTTTATTTAAGAAATCTCTGGTGATTGCAAACTCTTCCTCGGTTTCCCCCGGAAATCCGACGATCACATCGGTCGTCAGGGCCGGATGTTTAAAGTACTTGCGGATCAGTATGCATTTTTCATAGTATTCTTCTGATGTGTATCTTCGATTCATTCTTTTTAAAGTTGCATCACATCCACTCTGCAGGGAAAGGTGGAAGTGCGGGCAGAATTTCGGAAGAGCAGAAAGTGTTTTCACAAAATTTTCTGTAATGATACCCGGTTCCAGTGACCCAAGGCGAATACGCTCGACCCCCGCAACCTCATGCACTGCAAGGATCAGTTCCTGCAGTGTGCTGCCATGATCGATCCCGTAAGAACTCAAATGGATACCGGTAAGAACCACCTCTTTGCATCCATTGCCTGCCAGCGTTTTTACTTCCTCTACGACCTCTTCTTTTCTGCGGCTGCGTACACGTCCTCTCGCATAGGGAATGATGCAGTAGCTGCAGAACTGATTACAGCCATCCTGTACTTTCAGATAGGCTCTGGTGTGTTCCACCGTTTTTTCCAGAGACAGTTTCTCATACTCTTTTGTGTGATTGATATCGATCAGAGATTCCTGCACGGCACTGCGTTCATAATGTTCCAGAATACTGACCAGATCTTTTTTGCGGTTATTTCCGATAATAATGTCGATTGCAGAGTCTTCTTCCAGCTCAGTTCCTGCTGCCTGCACATAACATCCGGCTGCCACCACGATCGCATGCGGATTCATTTTCTTTGCTTTGTGCAGCATCTGTCTGGACTTGCGGTCTGCCATATTCGTCACCGTACAGGTGTTGATCACATAAACATCTGCCCCTGGTGCAAACGGCACAATCTCATACCCTGCTTTTTCCAGAAGCTGCTGCATCGCCTCCGTCTCATATGCATTTACCTTGCATCCCAGATTGTGGAATGCCGCTTTGCGTTTTTCCATATTTTATCCAATTCCTTTCTTTTAAGCTTGACAGTCTCCTCCGAAATGGGTATGATTAATGTATACAAAAACACATATTACAGGAGGTTTTATGACAATGAAAACTGTACAGATTTCTTTAAATTCGATTGATAAAGTAAAGTCATTCGTAAACGAAATTACAAAATTTGATTATGATTTTGATCTGGTATCCGGAAGATACGTAATCGACGCAAAATCTATTATGGGTATTTTCAGTCTGGACCTTTCCAAGCCGATCGACCTGAATATCCATGCTGAAGATGATTCCGATGTAATTCTTCAGGCATTAAAACCATACATCATCGACTGAAAAACCACATAAAATTTCAGATTTCTTTTGATTTTGATATTTTTAACTGCCGCAGTTCTCCTGCGGCAGCTTTTTTGTGACCATTTTTCCGTGTCTTTTTATTCTACCCAGAGTGTCTCAGCCGTATCGATTGCTTTTTTCACCATCTCGTCGATCTCTTCCTGCAGTTTCTCTTCACTGCGTTTGATCACTTTGATATTCGGTTTGGTAACCGGATGTTTTGCCACAAAGATCGTACAGCAGTCTTCGTACGGCTGGATCGATGTCTCATAAGTATCGATCTTCAGAGATACATCCACGATCTCCTGTTTATCAAAACCGATCACCGGACGGAATACCGGAAGGGTGCAGACTTCGTTGGTTGCTGCAAGACTCTGCATGGTCTGGCTTGCTACCTGTCCGATGCTTTCTCCTGTGATCAGTCCCAGGCATCCGGTCTCTTTCGCGATGTGCTCTGCGATACGCATCATGTAACGTCTCATAATGATTGTGAGTTCATCATGAGGGCATTTATCATAAATATACAGCTGAATGTCAGTAAAGTTTACGACATGCAGAACGATCGGTCCGCTGTATTTCGACACCAGACGTGCCAGGTCAACCACTTTCTGTTTTGCACGCTCACTGGTGTATGGCGGTGCATGGAAATAAACGGCATCAATCTTAACGCCGCGTTTTGCGATCATGTAGCCTGCAACCGGGCTGTCAATTCCACCGGATAACAGAAGCATAGCTTTTCCGTTTGTTCCGACCGGCATACCACCAGGTCCCGGAATGATCTTTGAATAGATATAGATCTTTTCACGAATCTCCACGTTCAGGGTGATTTCCGGATGATGTACGTCAACGCTCATATTCGGGAACGCTTCCAGAATACGCTCGCCAAGATCTGCATTTAATTCCATGGAATTTTTCGGATAATTTTTTCTTGCTCTTCTTGCATTGACTTTGAACGTATGCTCTCCATCCGGATATACGCGTGCCATATAATCGATCACTTCCTGAGAAAGCTGATCAAATCCTTCATCATTTACTTTCAGTACCGGACAGATACCCACAATACCGAAAACTCTCTGCAGTGCCTCCACTACTTCTTCAAAATCAAACAGGCCTTCGCTCTCCACAAAGATACGTCCCTGTTCTTTTCGTACATTAAATTCACCTTCCACTTTCTTCAGTGCATGGCGAATCTGTTTTACCAGTGCATCTTCGAAGAGATAACGGTTTTTTCCCTTGATACCGATCTCTCCGTATTTGATCAGAAATGCATGAAACATAAATTTCTTTTCTCCTTTTCTTTTCCTGTATCGCAGTTGTTTCGTATATTCACAGTTACATCATATCTTTTAATGTCTGCTGTATCTGCGGAGCACCACAAGCAGTTCCTTTAACTGCTGCAGGCAGTATTCCAGCTCTTCTTTTGTTGTATTCTCACAGAAACTGAATCGCACGGTAGAATCCAGCAAATCTTTTTTCAGACCAATTTCTTTTAATACCGGACTGACCGGAAGTTTTTTGTTGGAAGAACATGCTGAACCGGAAGATACCTGAATCCCCCGCTCTTCCAGTGCATGGAGCAGCACTTCGCTTCGCACGCCTGCAAAGCTCACACTTACAATGTGCGGTGCTCCCTGATCCCCCGGAAGGCTGTTCAGAACCGTATCCGGTATTTTCTGCACTTCTTCCATGAAAAACTGTTTCAGCTCACAGAGATGTGTCACTTTTTTATCAAAATCTGTGTAGGCTTCTTTTGCTGCACAACCAAGTCCGGCGATTCCAGGCACATTATCTGTCCCGGATCGCATCCCTTTCTGCTGACCTCCGCCCAGGATCAGCGGATGGATCTTCACTCCGTTTCGAACATAAAGGAATCCAACTCCTTTTGGTCCATGCAGCTTATGTCCGCTGACCGAGAGCATATCAATGCCAAGTTTTTTCGGATAAATACGGTACTTTCCATAGGCCTGGATTGCATCCACATGCCAGAGTGCCTTTGGATTTTTTTCTTTGATGATCTTCCCGATCTCTTCGATCGGCTCCAGAGTCCCGATCTCATTATTGACATACATGGTGGACACCAGGATCGTATCTTCCCGGATCGCATCGGAAAACTTCTGAAGATCTATTCTTCCATAGCGGTCTACCGGTATGTAACTGACCTCAAATCCCTGCTCCTGAAGATAGATCATCGGCTGGATCACGGCAGCATGTTCGATCGCCGTTGTAATAATGTGTTTTCCGGCACGTTTGTTTGCCATCGCCGTTCCGATCAGTGCCCAGTTGTCTGACTCGGTTCCGCCAGAAGTAAAATAAATCTCTTTTTCATCTGCTTTTAAAGTAGCCGCAATGTCCATTCTGGCTTCGCGAAGATATTTTTCTGCCTCCATTCCCTTGTCGTGTCTGGATGACGGATTTCCGAAATCCTCCATCATCACTTTTACGACGATGTCACGCACACCTTCGGAACATCTTGTCGTTGCTGAATTATCCAAATATGCCTGCATTATTCTCTGCCCTCCAACTGAAACATCAGAACCGAAAGCACCGCCATACCGGCAGTTTCCGTCCGCAAGATCCGTTTTCCCAGTGTAATCGGGCTGATGCCATTTTCCTGTGCCAGTGCAATCTCACTTTCATCAAATCCGCCCTCCGGGCCAATGAAAATACCGATAGACTGCCCCGGCTGTATTGTCTCAAATATTTGTTTTGTCTTTTCCATGTCTTCCGCCAGCTCATAAGGGATCAGCGTGATATCCAGATTTTTTGCATAATCCACAGCCTGACCAAATTTCACAACCTCGTGGATATGCGGAATGATATTTCTCCTGGACTGTTTGGCTGCACTTTCTGCAATGCTCTGCCAGCGTTTCTGCTTCGCTTCCGCCTTTTTTGCATCCAATTTTACAACTGCCCTTTTCGTTGCCACAGGGATGATCTCATACACTCCAAGCTCTACTGCTTTCTGAATGATCAGTTCCATTTTATCGCCCTTTGGCAGCCCCTGGAACAGATAAATTTTCGATGGCAGCTCACGGTTTGCCTCTTCCACCCACATAATGTGCAGATGTGCCACATCTTTTTCATATCCGGCAATTTCGCAGCGATACTCTTTTCCGGTACTTTCCTCATGGATGCAGATCTGTTCTCCAATCTGAAGGCGCAGCACATTTTTCATATGATTCAGGTCGCTTCCGCGGATGATGATCTCTTTTTCACCGATTGCAGATGAGTCTGCAAAAAAATCGTACATAATCTTCCTCCGGTACTATGCCTGTTTTCTTGCAGTGACAGAAACCCATTCGCCCTGATGTGTAACTTCCAGAATTTCCAGTCCTGCATCTTTTACTGCTTTTACGACAACGTCTTCTTTTACATCCAGAATACCGGAAGTAATATAAAGAGCTCCCGGTTTCATCTGATGGCAGATCACCGGCGTCAGTGGGATCAGGACATCTGCCAGAATATTTGCCGTTACAATATCATACTTTTCATATCCGACCTGATCCTGCACGGCTTTATCATCAATGATATTTCCGATCATCACATCCATGCTGCCTTCCGGAATCTGGTTTGCTTCCAGATTTTCTCTGGTAGCAGAGATCGCACATGGATCAAGATCCGTACCGACCGCATGACCTGCTCCCAGTTTCAGTGCTGCGATGGACAGGATACCGCTTCCGGTGCCGACATCCAGGATCTCCATACCGTCCTTCACATATTTTTTCAGCTGACGCATGCAAAGCTGTGTCGTCTCATGCATACCGGTACCAAACGCCGTGCCAGGATCAATATGAATGATCATCTTATCCTTATCTTCCGGTTTTACTTCTTCCCAGGACGGGATGATCAGGATATCATCCACATAAAACTGATGAAAATACTGTTTCCAGTTGTTGATCCAGTCCTTGTCTTCGGTCTGGGATTCTGTGATCGTTCCCTCTCCGATATCCACAAACATACGAAGCTCTTCCAGAGCATCTTTTACATTTGCAAGCAACTCTTCTTTATCTTCTTTCTCATCCAGGTAAAAGTTCAGATAAGCGATCCCGTCATCTGCCGGTCCGTCTGGAAGAATATCGACAAACATCTGCTGTTTGTCCTGTTCCGTCAACGGTACTTTATCTTCAATCTCTACGCCTTCCACGCCGGCTTCTGCCAGTGTGGAGATCACGATATCTTCTACTTCTGATCTTGTTTTTAACGTAAATTTATTCCATCTCATAAATGTCAAATATCCTTTCGTATATATAATGCCAGATTAACAAAATTTTTTATTTCAAAATGATGCTACACCGTTTGTTCCTGTACAAAATAGTATGATAATCCATACATGTCTGTTCGTACTTTACAGCCACAAAATAAGAGGTGTTTTTACACACCCCTTATCATAACATCTGTGCTTACTTTTTAAAAGTACTATTTTTCTTCCTTTTTCCGCTTCTTAAGCGTCAGTGCAAGTGCTGCTCCGGAAACAACAAGTGCTGCTGCCACCGGCACAACCGGTGTAGTATCCCCGGTCTTTGCTGCTGTATTGGTGCTGCCAGAAGAAGAGCTGCTGCTGCTTCCGCTTCCGGAAGTAGAACTGGATGTTCCGCTTTCATTTGCCTTAAACGTGATGGATTTCTTCACATCATCTCCCTCACTGTATACCCACTTCTTGCCATCATATACATATTTGCGGAATGTTGCCACGATCGTATAAGTGCCGGCCTGTGTCGGAGTCATCGTAAAGGTCTGTGTGGACTTATCTCCCTTCCAGGTTGTGGTATCCGTCAGTTTCCAGGAATACGGTACATATTTTTCATCATCTGCTGACGGTTTGTAATCCTTGTCATCCACATAAGTAGAACCGGTTGCTGTAAATGTCAGTGCCGTATTTAACTTCTGTGTGGAATTATCCGTTACACCGGTGAATTTCACATCACTCTCTTTTGCTTCCTGCGGAGCACGCAATGTCTTTACCGATACCGAAACCGGATCACTTGCCAGATAATTGTCGGATTCCGGGATTCTTGTATAAATCTTATAGCTTGTTCCCGCCTTCAGATCCTGCTCTTCACCGTCCACTTCATTGACATAGGTGATTGTGGAAGCTTTTTTCGCCAGTTTCCATTCATCATCCTTTGCCTTTTCCGAATAAGCATATTCCTGACCGGCTACAGTCTTGTATTTCAGATACTGATAATGACGTTCGGTCACTTCCGGCTTGGTCAGTGTGATGCCGAGGGATTTCATCAGTTCCTCAGTAAGAGGAGCCTTTGTGATCTCTGCGGAGATATCATCAACGGAAGCAACGGTGTAGCACTCTGCCGGATCACCGGAAAGTGTCACTTCTGCTTTGATATTCTTTGCTGTTGCCACATCCGCATGGTCATATACAAAAGTTGCTTTTGCCACAGCAAGAACATCTGATGCTTTGTCACCGTCTACGATACCGGAAAATCCGGATAAGGTACAGGTATCATCCGGAACATCGGTCGTACCGTCATACACTTTGGTTGCTTTGTTCTTAGATGTTGTGCTTGTTTTATTGACACTGATCAGCGGTGTCAGTTCTTTCTTTTCGATTTTATAGTTTACGGTTCCGGACAATATGTGATCATAACCAAAAGTATCCGTCACAAGCACTTCATTCAGACTAAACGATTTTTCATCCGGTTTTTCTTTTATATTTTTCTTTGTTACTTTATAACCTTTTGCTGTTCCGTCTTTCAGTTCCAGAGAAGAATCCATTGCTTCATCATAATCTCTCAAGGAAACCTCTGGCGTATAATCTTTTGCCGCACTGACGGTGATAATATCTACATTTTCCAGTTTTTCACCATATGTTGTCGTGAGGTCTGCTCCGACCTTTACAGTATACGCCGTCGCACTCTTGCCCTTTTTCAGATTACCGTCTTCGTAAGTGTAGTTCTGCTCTTTTGCAGTGATGCTGTCCGTTGTTTCCTCAGAAGAAGTAAAGGTAACTGCTTTGATGGAAAATGCTACGGTAGATGCAGGCTGAAAATATACAACTGCTTTTCCGTTGCTGTCGCTCCAGACCGTATTGGCATCCATGCTGATATCTGCACCATTTAATTGTACGTTATCAATCGTGCATACTGCATCTTTCTCTACGGTAAACTCCGATGCTTTTAACGTAAGATCTCCTGATTTTACATCATTTGTGACTTTACATGCAATAGAACCACCATTAAGAGAAACCTGTGTACTTTTGATCGTACCACTTCCAAATAATGTTCCACCTTCTACGGTTGTTTCAGCTACATCAATACTGCCCTTCAGATTTGCCTTACCATTGCTGGTCTTTGCGAACTGAACCTTTCCTTCTCCACTGATCGTACCGATTATATTAGTCGTTGTTCCTTTCAAAACAATCGTCAGCGTTGCTCCAGATTTTACGATAACTTCTCCAAGAGAAGCACCATCACTTAAAGTTAATGTAACTGCTTTATCTTCCAAAATAGTATACTTTCCATTTTCATTTTTATAATCCACGTTCGGTGTACCATTCGGAGTTATTTTTCCGGCTGTCTTTACTTTTTTTCCAACCGCACCTTTTTTTTGTCCGGCTTCGCCTTCTGTTTGAGGTGTCTGCTCTGTTATCACTGCTTCGCTCTCAATAACTGCCTGTGACTCACTTTCCGGGACAAAACCACCCTTGATCTCAGTTTCTTTGTCTTTGTGATGTTTTGTCTCCTGGTTTTTTGTCTCTTGATGCTTTGTCTCTGTTTCTGTATTTGCAGACTCACTTTCTGTATCACTTGAAATAACCTGTACTGCCTGCGTATCGCCCTCAGAGCTGTCTTTTCCTGCCGCCAGCACAGATGCCGGAACCATGGAAACTGACAAGCTGAAAGACATACATATAATCATTAACTTTTTCAGTAATTTTAATTTCATATCCAACTTACCTGCTTTCACCAAATCTATGTATAAAGCTATAGTTATACCTATACATCATATTCTATTCTTTTCAAGCTTTCTTGTCAACGTCAGAAACCTTAAGTTTCTGTTACGTCATGCACGAATCCTGTTTCTGCATATCAAAACAGCAAGTATTTTTATGGTGAAAATGTTTCCTTTCCGATAACTTTCACGTACAAAAATGCACCGCGGATCTCTCCCGGGTGCATTTTTTGAATTTCAGCTTTTTTATTGTTCTCAGGGTCAGTCTTCAAATGTTTCTTTTATTTTTTCCATAAAGCTCTTCTTTTTCGGCTTTTCCTGTTTACTATCGTTAATCTTCCCGTTGACTGCCTCATCATACTTACGCAGGTATTCCTTTGCCTCTTCGTTCAGCTTTGTCGGAACCTGAACAACAAGTGTTACATAATGGTCTCCGCGGATATTTTTGTTGCGAAGAGAAGGCACACCTTTTCCTTTAAGACGGATCTTGGTATCCGTCTGTGTTCCAGGTTTGATATCGTATGCCATATCGCCGTCTACAGTTGTGATATGGATCTGTCCGCCCAGTGCTGCCTGTGCAAAGGTGACAGGAGCAGTAGAATAAATATTCATATCCTGTCTCTGGAAGATCGGATGACGTTCTACCTGAACTTCAACCAGCAGATCCCCTCTTGGGCCGCCATTTACACCCGGTTCACCCTTTTCACGAATACGGATGCTCTGTCCGTTGTCAATACCGGCCGGGATCGTCACTGCGATCTTCTTGCGGTTTGTGATGTAACCGCTTCCATGGCAGTCCGCACATTTCTCTTTTACGATCTTACCGCTTCCGTTACAGTCCGGACAGGTCTGTACATTTCTTACTGTGCCAAACAGGGACTGCTGTGTATATACGATCTGACCTTTACCGCCGCATTTCGGACAAGTCTCCGGACTGGTTCCTGGTTTTGCACCTGTTCCATGGCAGGTTGTACACTCATCCTTCAGATTCAGATCCAGCTGTTTTTCGCATCCGAATACTGCCTCTTCAAAGGTAATCCTTACCGCTGTCCTGACATTGGCACCTTTCATCGGTCCATTGTTTGCACGTCTGCTGCGACCGCCTCCGAAAAGATCTCCGAAAATATCACCAAAGATATCTCCCATATCGCCGCCGTTGAAATCAAAGCCGCCGAATCCTCCGGCACCTCCGCCGCCCTGTTCAAACGCAGCATGTCCGAATTGATCATACTGTCTGCGTTTTTCTGCATCGCTTAACACGGCATATGCTTCCGATGCCTCTTTAAATTTCTTTTCTGCTTCTTTGTCTCCCGGGTTCATATCTGGATGATATTTTTTTGCAAGCTGACGGTATGCTTTTTTAATGGTAGCTTCATCCGCCCCTCTGTCAACGCCGAGAACTTCATAGTAATCTCGCTTATTCTCTGCCATCTTTAATCCTCCACATGCACGGCAACCTTCCAGAACCTGCCTGTTTGCAGTTCCTTATGGCCTGATTGCTGACACAAGGCAGGAATGAACACATCCCTGCCTGTGTATATTGTAACTGTTTAGCATCTTAACAGTTACGATGCAAAAATTTATTAAAAGTTACTTTTTTTATACTTCTTTGTAATCACCGTCTACAACATCATCAGACTGATAGCTGCTGTTATCTGCTCCGGCATTCATATCAGGACCTGCCTGAGCTGCTCCGTTTGCCTGTGCCTGCTGCTCATACATCTTTGCAAATACTTTCTGAGCACTTTCCATCAGTTTTTCTTTTGCTGCTTTGATCTCAGCAACCTGTGACTCTGTCATTTCTTCCGGATTGCTCTTTGCGATCAGGTCTTTCAGTTCGTTCAAGTCAGCTTCTACTGCTGTCTTGTCATTTGCATCTACTTTATCGCCAACTTCTTCCAATGCTTTTTCGGTCTGGAATACCATAGCGTCTGCATCGTTTCTTGTGTCGATTGCTTCTTTTCTCTTCTTATCCTGAGCTTCGTACTCAGCAGCTTCTTTGACTGCTTTGTCGATATCAGACTCAGACATATTAGATCCGGAAGTAATGGTGATGTGCTGTTCTTTTCCGGTTCCCAGATCTTTTGCGGATACGTTTACGATACCGTTTGCATCAATATCGAATGTAACTTCGATCTGAGGCACACCTCTTCTTGCTGGTGGGATACCATCCAGACGGAACTGGCCAAGAGATTTGTTATCTTTCGCAAACTGTCTTTCACCCTGTACAACGTGGATATCAACAGCTGTCTGATTATCTGCTGCGGTTGAGAAGATCTGGCTCTTCTTGGTCGGAATGGTTGTATTTCTCTCGATCAGTCTTGTTGCAACACCACCCATTGTCTCAATAGACAGTGACAGCGGAGTTACATCCAGCAACAGGATATCGCCTGCACCGGCATCGCCTGCCAGTTTACCACCCTGTACGGAAGCACCAAGTGCTACACACTCATCCGGGTTCAGAGATTTGCTTGGTTCATGTCCGGTCAGAGCTTTTACTTTATCCTGTACAGCCGGGATACGTGTAGAACCACCAACCAGCAGTACTTTGGAGATCTCGCTTGCTGTCAGACCTGCATCTCTCAGTGCGGTGTTAACAGGTGTAGCGGTTCTCTCTACCAGATCGTGTGTCAGTTCATCGAATTTTGCTCTTGTCAGATTCATATCGAAATGTTTCGGACCTTCAGCAGTTGCTGTGATGAATGGCAGGTTGATGTTTGTGGTTGTTGCAGAAGAAAGCTCTTTCTTTGCTTTCTCAGCAGCTTCTTTTAATCTCTGCAGTGCCATTTTATCGTTTGACAGGTCTACGCCCTCATTTTTCTTGAACTCAGCCAGCATGTAGTCTGTGATCTTCTGGTCGAAGTCATCACCACCCAGTCTGTTGTCTCCGGCTGTTGACAGTACTTCGATAACGCCGTCACCGATCTCAATGATGGATACGTCGAATGTACCGCCACCTAAGTCGTATACCATGATCTTCTGTTCTTTTTCATTGTCCAGTCCATATGCCAGAGCTGCTGCGGTCGGCTCGTTGATGATACGTTTTACATCCAGACCTGCGATCTTACCGGCATCTTTGGTTGCCTGACGCTGTGCATCATTAAAATATGCCGGTACCGTGATAACTGCTTCGGTAACTTTTTCGCCCAGGTAGTTTTCTGCATCTGCTTTCAGTTTCTGCAGGATCATTGCGGAAATCTCCTGCGGAGAATATTTCTTGTCGTCGATGGTTACACGATAATCGGTACCCATATGTCTTTTAATAGAAGAAATTGTTTTGTCAGCGTTTGTAACTGCCTGACGTTTTGCAGGTTCACCGACCAGTCTCTCACCTGTTTTTGTGAATGCCACAACAGATGGTGTTGTTCTTGCACCTTCTGTATTTGCGATAACAACCGGTTTGCCACCTTCCATAACTGCTACACAGCTGTTCGTTGTTCCTAAGTCAATACCAATAATTTTACCCATGATAAATTCCTCCTGTTTTATTCTGCTTTTATACTAAATTTTGTCAACTTTTTAATTTAGTTTGCTACTTTTACCATGCTGTGGCGAACCACACTGTCACGGTACATATAGCCTTTCTGAAGTTCTTCCGCTACGACATTTTCGCCGTACTGTTCATCTTCCACATGCATCACTGCATTATGGAAATTCGGATCGAACTCATTTCCTTCTGCCTCGATGGCTTTTACTCCGAGCTCTTCCAGGCTTGCTACAAACTGTTTGTAGATCTTATCCATACCCTGTGCAAATGGCTGTTCTTTTTCCTCATCGGAAAGAGTTGCCAGTCCGCGTTCGAAATTATCGATCACCGGAAGCATCTTTTCAATGACACTCTTTGCACCGACCTCAAACATGGCTGCTTTTTCTTTTTCCGTTCTTTTACGGAAATTATCAAACTCTGCCATCTGGCGTTTCAGACGATCAGTCAGTTCTTCGATCTGCTCGTCTTTTTTATCTTTCTTTTCTTTTTTCTTACCAAAGAAGCCTTTCTTTTCCGGCTGTTCTTCTTTTGCGGCAGCTGTATCGCTTTCTGCCTTTTCCGTTTCCGGCTGTTTTTCTTCTCCTGCAGTCGGTTCTGCAGTTTTTTCTATTTCTTCATCAGCAGGCTTTGTGTTTTTTGTTTCCTCTGCCATACAATCACCTCTCTAGTTGTCTTCTTTTTTCTTACCAAATATATCATCCAATTGAGTTGTCAGTGTTTTTAAGGTACCGACAACTCTGTCATAATCCATTCTTTTCGGTCCGATGATACCGATCGTACCTCGCATACCATCGCCCAGCTCGTAAGTAGCTGTCACAACACTGCAGTCCTTCATCGTCTGCACCGGTGTCTCATTTCCGATGTAAACCTGAATGCCGGTGTTCTTGTCATCTGCCATCGTATCGGCTACCAGATCCGCCAGCTGTTTCTTTTCTTCAAAGGTACCGATCAGGCTGCTCGCCTTTTCACTGTCTGACAGTTCCGGATATTTGAAGATGTTCGTCGCTCCGCTTGTATAGATCTCCATCTCTTCTTCATCCATCTGGATCGCTTCTGCGACTGCATCCAGAACGCTGTTTACAACCTCGCTGTGGATACCAGCCTCCTCTTTGATCTTTGCGATCGTTGTCAGATTGATCTGATCCATCGTAAGACCATTCAAACTGGTGTTAAGCAGAATATTCAGCTTCAATACCGTTTCCTGATCCAGTCCGTGATGAAGCGAGATCATTTTATTCTTCACTACGTTGCCTTCCGTAACAACAACAGCTAACAGCTGATCTTCGCTTACTATGGAAAGCTGGATAAACTTAAGCTTTGTTCTGTGATACTGCGGCCCTGTGATCATCGAAGCATAATTTGTGTTGGCTGCAAGGAACTGTGCCACACGCTTCAGGACCATTTCCATCTTATCCTGCTTTTCGATCATCAGCTCCTTCATTTCGGTTACCTGCTGTTCTTTCTCTTCCATCAGGTGGTTCACATACAGACGATAACCAAGGTCTGAAGGAATCCTGCCGGCTGAAGTATGCGGCTGGATGATGTATCCAAGCTCTTCCAGATCTGCCATTTCATTTCGGATGGTTGCGGAGCTCAGATTCAAATCCGCATATTTGGAGATCGTCCTCGAACCAACCGGCTCTCCCGTCTCCAGATACGTCTTGATGATCGCCTGAAGTATCTTCCATTTTCTCTCATCTAACTGCATCCTTGAATCCTCCTTCCTGTTATTAGCACTCATCTTAGTGGAGTGCTAACATCCTTGTACCTAAAATAGCACTACGCATATTCTTTGTCAAGAGGTTTTTTTCATTTTTTATAAAAATTGACTTTTTTCCGGAATGCGTTATACTAAAGAGGTCAGAAAAACAGAATCTGACCTAAAAAAACGATCACATAAAATTTCAGGGGGTTCTTATGAAACGAAAAACCACAAATCTTGTCATTGTACTGCTCAGTTTTCTGATTGCAGCTCTGATCGCACTGACCGTATTTATGACCTGGTTTACAAAGGAACAGACCGCTTTTCTGGAAAAAAGCTTACGTGATGCGAAAAACGAACATTCTGTGCAGGATTCATCTGATACCGCAGACACTTCTGACCATAATGTCTCCTCTTCCTGTCATCACTTTCTTTTTGTCGGAGATTCCAGAACGGTCGGCATGGAGGAAGCCATGCAGGATTCCGATGATGCGGATACCTGCTCTTATATAGGAAAAGTCGGGGAAGGTTACTACTGGCTTGTGAACGAGGGCATCGATCAGCTTCGCGCCTCTCTTTCCAAAGAGCCGGATGCTACTGTTGTGTTTAATCTTGGCGTTAATGATCTGAGTGAGATCGACCGTTATCTTGCGTTTTATCCTCAGATTTTTGCAGAATATCCGGATGCTTCTTTCTATATTATGTCTGTGAATCCGGTAGGCGATGCATGCTCCGGTGCTTCCAACGAAGAAATCCGGGATTTTAATGCAAAATTAAAAGAATCTTTTCCGGATCAGTACCTGGATTGCTATGATTATCTGGAACAGAATGGTTTTTCAACGGTAGATGATCTTCATTATACAAACGATACTTACCGTGCGATCCATGATTATACCGTAAGTGCAATTTCAGAAATGGAAAATCCGTAACGCATATTTGTGTTCCTTCGTATATTCAAGAATGCCTCTGGCATTCTTGCTGCGAGGTGCACGTCATGCATCGCATGACATATTCTTCTGTGCACCTCTGCAATCCGCCGGAGGCTATATCAGATGGGAGATTGAATCCCGCCACTAATACAAGCTTGTTGCCTGCCGCCTACAGCGGGAGTCATCTCCCATCTGATATAAAATGGCAGAACAAACATTTCAGCTTGTTCTGCCATTTCTGTATAAAGCGAACATTTGCAATCCGCTTTTCTGTTTTATCTTTATCCGAGCAAAAACTCAGAAAGCACCATGTTACTTAAATCAATCCCTTTTTCTGTCAGGGAAATGCGGTCCTCTTCCATTCTCAGCAATCCTTTTTCTGTGAGCTTTTGGATCTCCCTTTGGTAGATCACCGTCAGCGGACAGTGAAAATGCTCTTCAAATGCAGACAGGCTGACGCCTTCCATCATGCGAAGTCCCAAAAACAAGGTTTCTTCGATCTGATTGTCTTTTGTCAGCACCAGTAATTCTTTTTTTGAGAAATCCCGGTTTAAGTATTCCTGCAGATCATCGGTATTTTTATAACGGAGCGGATTCTGCAATGTGGATGCTCCAAGTCCAAAACCGATGTAGTCCACTCGTTTCCAGTATCCGACGTTGTGTCTGCATACATACCCTGCTTTTGCATAATTCGATATCTCATAACGATGATATCCATATTCGGAAAGAATCTCTGCCGTATCCTCGTACATCTGACGTTCCTCATCCTCCGAAGGCAAAAACTGCGGTTTTTCTCCGGCTTCTCTTTTTGCGGCATCCTGTCTGTAACGCTTTGCAAACGGCGTGCCATCCTCGATGATCAGACTGTAGGCGGAGATATGCTCCGGTCCAAGTTCACATACCTTTTTCAGAGTACAGCGATAGCTCTCTACACTCTGACCCGGAAGCGCCGACATCAGATCGACATTGATATTCGCAAATCCGATCCTTCTTGCCAGATAAAAATTCTCTTTGAACTGATTGTACGTGTGGATACGTCCTAAAAGCTTTAACTCCTCCTGATCTGCGGACTGCAGCCCCAGGCTTAAACGATTGATCCCTGCTTTTTGGTAAATCTGCAGTTTTTCTTCCGTCAGTGTCCCCGGATTGCATTCAATCGTAATTTCCGCATCTTCCCGGATATCCGGGAAACGCTCCCGGATCGCCTGCATGATCCGCATGATCTCACTGCCCTCCAGAACAGAAGGGGTACCGCCACCGAAAAAGATCGTAGATACCACGTAATCCTCCGCCAGATCAAACTGACGGATCTCTTCTATCAGGCAGTTGACATATTGTTTCTGAATTTCTTTTTCTGCCGGAAAAGACAAAAAATCACAGTATGCACATTTCCGGACGCAGAATGGGATGTGCAGATATAATTCCAGTTCTTTTTTCATATTATTTATCATCCAGCTTCAGCACGCTCATAAATGCTTTCTGCGGAATCTCCACGCTGCCGACCTGACGCATACGTTTCTTTCCTTCTTTCTGTTTTTCCAGAAGCTTTCTCTTACGGCTGATATCACCGCCGTAACATTTTGCAAGTACGTCCTTACGCATTGCTTTTACAGTCTCTCTGGCAATGATCTTGCTGCCGATCGCTGCCTGGATCGGGATCTCAAACAGCTGTCTTGGAATCTCCTCTTTTAATTTTTCGCACATCTTGCGTCCGCGTTCATACGCCGATCCTTCAAATACAATAAAGGAAAGGGCATCGACTTCTTCTCGGTTGACCAGAATATCCAGTTTGACAAGTTCGGAACGCTTGTACCCTTTCATTTCATAGTCAAAAGATGCATAACCTCTGGAACGTGATTTCAGAGCATCAAAGAAATCGTAGATAATCTCATTGAGCGGAAGGTCGTATTTGAGCAGTGCTCTTGTCTCTTCCATATATTCCATACCAAGGTAAACACCTCTTCGCTCCTCGCAGAGCTGCATGATCGAACCGATGTATTCGGTCGTGACCATGATCTCGGCACTGACCATCGGCTCTTCCATGTACTCGATCTCAGCCGGATCCGGAAGGTTTGCCGGATTTGTCAGCTCCATCACTTCTCCGTTTGTCTTATGGACTTTATAAACAACGCCAGGAGCCGTTGTCACAAGATCCAGATTGTATTCTCTCTCCAGACGCTCCTGAATGATCTCCAGGTGAAGCAGTCCTAAAAAGCCACAGCGGAAACCAAAGCCAAGTGCGATCGATGTCTCCGGCTCAAACTGCAAAGATGCATCGTTTAACTGCAGTTTCTCCAGTGCATCTCTCAGATCCGGATATTTTGCTCCGTCTGCCGGGTACATACCGCAGTAAACCATCGGATTTACCTTTTTATAACCAGGAAGTGGCTCCGCACATGGACGGTCTGCATCCGTGATCGTATCGCCGACACGGGTATCTTTGACATTTTTCAGACTCGCTGTGATATAACCTACCATACCGGCACGCAGTTCATCACACGGGATAAACTGTCCTGGTCCGAAATAGCCGACTTCTACGACTTCTGCCTCAGCTTTCGTCGCCATCATGCGGATCTTTGTGCCGCGTTTTACAGTTCCTTCTTTGATCCGGCAGAAAACGATGACACCTTTGTAGGCATCATAAAGAGAATCAAAGATCAGTGCCTGAAGTGCTGCTTTCGGATCACCCTGCGGTGCCGGGATCTTCTGCACGATCTGCTCTAAGACCTGATCAACATTCAGCCCGGTTTTGGCTGAGATACGCGGTGCATCCTGTGCCTCAATGCCGATCACATCCTCGATCTCATTGACCACGCGGTCCGGATCTGCACTTGGAAGATCGATCTTGTTGATAACCGGAATGACATCCAGATCGTGATCCAGTGCCAGATAAACATTTGCCAGTGTCTGTGCCTCGATGCCCTGTGCCGCATCGACAATCAGGATCGCTCCGTCACAGGCTGCAAGGCTTCTGGACACCTCATAGTTAAAGTCCACATGTCCCGGAGTATCTATCAGGTTAAATACATACTCTTCGCCGTCTTTTGCTTTGTAGATGATACGGACGGTCTGTGCTTTGATTGTAATGCCACGTTCTCGCTCCAGATCCATATTATCAAGTACCTGTGCCTGCATCTCACGGCTCGTCAAAAGGCCGGTCATTTCAATGATGCGGTCTGCCAGTGTGGATTTGCCATGGTCAATATGTGCTATAATACAAAAATTTCTGATATTCTTCTGATCTATACCTGCCACAATTCTATCTCCTTATTCCTAAACTTGCATTCTAAGTGGCATTTTAGCACATATTGTCTTTGTCTGGCAATCTTTTTCTGCTATCTGCCGGCAAGCACCCTGTCCAGGATATCTGCCAACGGCTCCATGGCATTTTTCTCTTCTTCTACGGTGTTCAGCTGGCTGCCCGCCTCGATCAACAGTGCCCGCGGCTTCAGATGCAGATTGTAGCGAAGACTCTGAAGATAAATATGTCTGGTGAACCCCGGATAATATTCCTGTGCTTTGATCTGAAGCTGAAAGGAAAACGCCAGATTCTCTTCAATATACGGATTAGGCAGATAGTCAACGTTTCCGTTTCTCGCAGTCCGGCTCAGCCCGTTAAAAAACATGATCTTCGCCACCTGTTTGCCATCGATCTGCGTGACCAGCTTCTCCCCATCCAGCCCATCCCGGTGCAGGTCGATCACCACCTCAACCGTTGGATTGGCCGCAAGAATGCTGCTGATCTCAGTCTCCGCCAGATTGTATGCCGTGTTGCGATCCAACACACCGTCTATCATGTCAAATACGCTTGTATTATGGATTACATTATATCCATACTTGTTTTCCAGCAGCTCTGTCAGATAATTTCCCATGCCCACAATCGTATCAGAAATATTTCCTTCTTCCGAATCTGCAAATGCTTCCTGCGAATGGGTATGATAGATCAGAATCTGCGGCACAGATGCATCTTTTTTTATGCGAAGATCCTGACCTGCAAGTTTCTCTGCATTGATCTGCTCCGGATCCGCTGTCGTAGATGCATCTACGGTATAATAATTTCCGACCAGCGTCTGGAAATCCTGAAGTTCTTCCATATTTACCGTTTCCTGCTGTTCTTTTGTTTCTTCGGTCTGTGCTTTTTTGTTTTTCTTTCTCTTTTTCTTTTTTACTGCTTTTTGAATGACCGTTTTTTCTGTCTCCTCCATGGATTCTGCTTCTGCCTTCTGCGGCATCTGATCCTGTGTGTTCTGTACTTCTGAAGACTTTTGCGTTTCCTGTGTTTTTTCACTTTCCGGATTTTTTTCTGTTTCTTCCCGTACTGTCAGCTGCGGCTCTTCTGATAAGAAATAGGACTCCTTGCTCTCCCAGTAAGTCAGAAGCGGAACGACTTCTTTTGTAAGCAGGGAAAGCCAGCTTTGATTCTCTGTACCTTTCACTGGTGCAAGTGTAAATACCGGTGCATAGAGCTGTGCTGTTTTCCTTGTCAAATTTTTGCCCCCACCTGCGATCGACACACCCTTCACCAGAACATAAAGCCCCAGGCCGAAAATGACTGCCCACAGACTTCCGTGTATCCAGTTTTTAAAACGCTTCATGCCCTCACCTCATTCATTGCAATATATGAGGTGTTTTTTTTCATTATGCAAGCTGAAGGGCAAGATTGAGCCCTTCTGAAATCGTATAGCTCAGACGTTTCACCGTCTCATCAATATCCTTTGGCGTCACAAACATCGTATTTAAATGTGATGGAATCCTTTCTTTGATCAGCTGATATTTCTGTGCATAATCTTCCATATCAAGGGCATGAATCAGACTCTCCATCGTATCATTGACAATGGTTGCCGCATCTACAACAGTGGGCACGCCGATGGCAATGACCGGAATGCCAAGAACCTGTTTATTTAAACCATTTCTGTGATTTCCGACACCGGAACCCGGATTGATCCCGGTATCTGTGATCTGGATCGTACGATTCAGCCTGCGTGTACTGCGGGCTGCCAGAGCATCCACTGCAATGATCAGGTCGGGATGCGTTTCCTTTACCACGCCTCTGATGATCTCCAGCGTCTCCATGCCTGTCTGAGCCATCACGCCCGGAACGATGCCGCTGACCGGATTTCGCTGTTCTTCCCCAAGCGAAGCTGCCCCGAATTCCCGGATCATATGCCTGGTGATGCAGATGTTGCCAACCACATAAGGTCCGAGTGCATCCGGTGTCACATCCCGGTTTCCAAGTCCGACGATCAGCACCGATTTTTCCTCTTCTCCCATCAGACTTTTCAGATGTTCTGCCAGTTTCTGCGATATTTCCCGGTGATAATCCTCATCCGGTGCCGACATATTCGGGGCTTCCATGGTAATATATGTCCCGACCGGTTTCCCCATCGTTTTTGCCCCGTTTTCTGTCTCGATCATCACCCTGGTCGTATGGATCTCCAGTTCTTCATCATCCTCCTCTTCAATCCGCACACCCCGAATTTTTACGTCATCTTCTTCAAAACTTTCTCTTGCTTCCAGTGCGAGGTCTGTTCTGATACGAAATCTTCCAAACATGCTCTGTTCCCTCCTGCTGTTTCGTTTTTTTTGCCTGATTTTGTTTCCATCTGATCTGCTTTTATCAGTGTCTGTAATTCTTATAGAAATATTCCATATTTTTTCAAAATTTGATATTGACATTTGGCAGGCTTTGGTTTAGACTATGAGAGTATGTTTGAAGTATGTTCATTAGAACGTCCGTGTCCGGCTTTAATGTAACAGAAATCATATCATTTTATAGAAAAATTAGAATAAAAAATTGGAGGTGTACAGATTGGCTAACATCAAATCCGCAAAGAAAAGAATCCTGGTTAACAGAACAAAAGCTGAGCGTAATAAATCAATCAGATCTGCTGTTAAAACTGCTATCAAAAAAGTAGAGGTTGCAGTTGTTAACAAAGATAAAGAAACTGCAGTAAATGCACTGGGTGCTGCTACAGCTATCATCAACAAAGCTGCATCGAAAGGCGTTTATCACAAAAATAACGCTGCTAGAAAAGTTTCTCGTTTAGCAAAAGCTGTAAACAGCTTAAATTAAACCAATTTTTATAAATATATAACCCATCAGGTACCGTCAGCCTGATGGGTTTTTTATTTTGAAGGCAAAAACACTCTTATCAACTCGAATATTTGACAAGCAGAAGCTCCACGCTCATCACATCGTTCATACGCCCTGTTTTGACTGCCTCTTCCATCCTGACGCAGTCCTGCAGAGCTTCTTTTAAGGTTTTCAGTGAAAAGTATTCTGCCTGTCGCAGACAGTTCCGCACAATAAATCCTGCCATTTTCAGACGCTCCGAAATCGTTTTTGCACTGTATCCTTCCTCGGAAAGCTCTTTTACCTGCATCAGAAGATTAAACTGGCGTGTGATCAGATAGAGAATACGCATCGGCGGTTCTTTTAATGCCAGCAGATCATAGTAAAGCTCCATAGCTTTCTTCTGCTTTTTCTCTGCCATCGCATTGATCATATCGAAAATTTTATTTTCCGTCTGCTCACTGCAGATCACTGCGACATCTTCTTCAGTAATGGATTCTTTCTCCATACAGTAACAGATCAGTTTTTCCAGTTCCTGGCGTATCCGCTCCATATCCGTCCCCGTTTTTTCCAGAAACTGTTTCATCGCACCGGAAGTGATCATTTTTCCCTCTGTTTTCAGTATACCAAGTATCCATCTGGTCAGCGTCTGTTCGTTCTGTGCCGTAAACTCAACCACACTGCCTTTTTTGCTGACTGCTTTATAGAGCTTACCTCTTTTGTCTACTTCACTTTCCACAAACAGCATGATGGTTTCCTCTGGTATGGACGGGATGTATTCTGCCAGCTGCTGATTAGCGTTCTTAAAAAATCCGCTGTCCTCGATCAGAAGCAGGCGATGTTCTGCAAAGAACGGCATGGTATCCGCCTGCGCGATCATTTCTTTTACATCGATGCCTTTTCCGCTGTAAATGCTCAGGTTAATAGTATCCCCTTCCGGAAGAACTGCATTTTTTAAGCGATTTTTGTATTGCTGCTTCAGATAGGCTTCTTCTCCATAGAAGAGATATACCGGCTTAAAGCTTCCTTTTTTGATATCCTCCACCACAGACTTCATATGGTTTCCTTTCTTCTGTCATGGCATCCGAAACAGATTTATCTTAGTCGGAGAAGACTCCCACTTCTATAAGGACGAGCAACAAATTTGTCTTAGTGGGAGTGCAATCTCCGACTAAGATAAACGCTCCGCGAGGATGCACAGCGATTCTGTTGGGTAAATGTCAGCAAAGCTGACCAGAATCGCGTGCCAAGTCTCACGTGCGTTCGACTTGAAAAACCGCTTAAGCACCGGACTTTTTCTCTTCACGCCGTCTTCGTGTCATAAGGCCTCCGATGCGGCCGGTTTCCTTTGCAGTCAACGCCTTCCAGCCCTGCTCCATTACTTTATCGAGAAGTCCCAGTTCTTTTGCGATCTCATATTTTAATTCTTCTTCCGGTGCCAGATTATTTAAATCAATTTTTTCTTTTTTCTTAGACATATAGACCATACCCCTTTCTTTTCTGGAGTATGGCCTGATTTTTCATTTACTATTCATAAATCTTACAAAAGGGATCTGCCAGGGAGCAGATGCTGCTTTTAGTACTCTTCCGGCATGATGATCGCTGCAATGATATACAGGATCACTCCAGTACTGGTGCAGCCAAGTAATACACACAGAAGACGCACGATTGTCGGGTCAATACCAAAATATTCGCCGATACCGCCGCATACGCCACATATTACCCTGTTCGTTTTTGATTTGTAAAGTCTCTTTGGTTCCATAATCTTTCATCCTTTCATAAACTTTTTCCTGCTCACTTATAACTCACCTTCGTCAAAAATATTGCCAATCCTGGCCGAGTACTTTTTCCATTCTGTTTTATACAGTTGAAGGTTTCCTGTTCGGTTCGCTCGCCTGTCGTTCACTTGCACATTAAGAAATTCTCCGCCTTCTGCAGTGCATAAGCCAGATTTTCTTCCGTATGTGCCGCTGACACAAACATGGCTTCAAACTGTGCCGGTGCAAGATGGATTCCATTGTCCAGCATATATTTAAAATACCGTGCATACTCAGCAGTATCTGAGGTTTTGGCGGAAGCATAGTCAACAACCTGCTGTTCTGTGAAAAACAGGGAACCGATTGAGCCGACATGGTTTACCTGCCATGCATGTCCGCTCTTTCTGACATTTTCTTTCATGGTTTCAAAGAAAGTATCGCTTTTCTGATTGAGTTCTTCATAAATCTGCGGATTGTTTTTCAAAATGGTAAGCTGTGCAATGCCTGCTGCCATGGCAACCGGATTGCCGCTTAAGGTTCCTGCCTGATAAACCGCTCCGACCGGTGAGACCATCTCCATGATCTCGCGTTTTCCTCCGTAAGCTCCGACCGGCATGCCGGCTCCGATGATCTTGCCGTATGTCACAAGATCGGCATCGATACCAAAATAACCCTGTGCACCCTGAAGTCCAAGTCGGAATCCGGTGATCACTTCATCGAAGATCAGAACGCTTCCATGCTCGCTACAGAATTTTCGAAGTCCTTCCAGAAATCCCTTTTTCGGCGGAACAACGCCCATATTGGCTGCCACCGGCTCTACGATCACGGCAGCGATTTCCTTTGGATATTCGGCAAACAGTGCCTCTACGCTTGCCAGATCATTGTAAATGGCAGATAACGTATCCTGTGTACATCCCGCCGGTACACCGGCACTGTCCGGGATTCCGGCTGTCATAACTCCGGAACCTGCTTTTACCAGAAGTGCATCGGAATGTCCATGATAGCATCCGGTAAATTTTACGATCTTATCCCTTCTTGTATAACCTCTGGCTGCACGGATGGCACTCATCACGGCTTCTGTTCCGGAATTGACCATACGCACCATTTCAAGTGACGGGATCACATCTGTCATCAGCTCTGCCATCTCTACTTCTTTTTCAGTGGCGGCTCCAAAACTCAGTCCTTTTTCACATGCTTTGATCACGGCTTCTTTGATCGCCGGATGGTTGTGTCCGAGGATCATCGGTCCCCAGGAACCGATAAAATCCAGATATTTGTTTCCATCGACATCTGTCATATAAACACCGTCTGCCTGTTCAATAAAACGCGGCGTGCTGCCAACACTTCCAAAAGCACGCACCGGGCTGTTCACGCCACCCGGCATCAAAGTAACTGCTTTTTTAAAAAGTTCTTCTGATCTTGTCATCATCCAATCTTCCCTTCATCCATCATTTTTGCAATCTCTTTTGCAAAATAGGTGAGATAAATATCGGCTCCGGCACGGTAAGCACCGACTGCCATCTCACCGACGATCCGTTCTTCATCAATATAGCCTAGTTTGGCTCCTGCTTTTACCATAGCATATTCTCCGCTGACGCTGTAGGCTGCAACCGGTGTGTTGACCACTTTTCGCACTTCTGTGATCACATCCTGATAAGCCATCGCCGGTTTTACCATAATGATATCCGCTCCCTCTTCGACATCGAGCAGAGCCTCTTTGATGCCTTCTCTTTTATTATGAAAATCCATCTGATATGTTTTGCGATCACCAAAAGACGGAGCAGAACCTGCCGCTTCACGGAATGGACCATAAAAGGCGGATGCATATTTCACGGCATAAGACATGATCGGTGTGCCTGTATGTCCCGCCTGATCGAGCATCGTACGGATCGCACGCACACGGCCGTCCATCATATCGGATGGTGCTACCATATCTGCTCCGGCTTCCACATGAGAAAGAGCGGTCTTTGCAAGCAGATCCAGCGTCCTATCATTGTCCACATCGTGTCCGCACAACATGCCACAGTGTCCGTGTGATGTGTACTCGCACATACAAACGTCCGTGATCAGATACAGTTCCGGGAATTTTTCTTTTGCTTCCCGAAGTGCTCTCTGCACAATGCCATTTTCGTTGTAGGCTCCGCTTCCCACTTCGTCTTTCTGATCCGGGATGCCAAAAAACATCACATTTTTCACACCGGCATTTAACAGCCGCTCCAGTTCAAATCCCATGCAGTCCACACTGTAACGGTACTGTCCGTCCATGGACGGGATCTCCTCCCGGATGTCGTTCCCTTCTTTTACAAACATCGGATAGATCAGGGAAGACTTATCCATTCTCGTCTCTCTCACCATTCTTCTGAGTGTATCGTTTCCTCTTAATCTTCTTGGTCGGATTGTCATATCCATCTTTTGTTACCTCCTACATTTAAAGCTGCTTCCGGCACAGCTCTTTTACTTTATCCAGAACGCTGTCCATCGTTGCTTTTTCAGACATCCAACTCTGCATTCCAAGCTCATCTGCTGCCTGCTTCGTCTGTTTTCCGATGCATACTGCCCGGACAAGGGAAAAATCAAGCCCTTTGGCTGCCTGTGCGAACCCTCGCACGGTCGATGCACTGGTAAAGACCGCAAAATCAATCTTTCCCTGTTCAAATTCTGCCTTTTGATCGATCAGTTCTGAGCTTTCGTACAGAGTGCGGTAGGTTGGAACATCATCGATCTGCACATCCGGTACTTTCTGAAGTTCCAGTATCAGTTCCTGATTTGCAGTCTCTGCCCGCGGTATCAAAATCCGCTCTCCCCCCGTGCAGGCCCGGGCAAGGCTGGATCCCAGATGTTCTCCGTCAAAAATTTCCGGTTTTAAATCTGCCAGAATACCATGCTTTTTCAGTTCCTTTTCAGAACCGCTTCCTATAACAGCAAATTTCGCCGCCGCAAGTTTGCGGATATCCGCTTCATGTTCTGCCAGTTTTTCAAAAAAGACTCTCACTCCGGTCGGGCTGGTAAATACGATCCAGTCATAACTTTGAATAGCTTCCATACTTTGCTTCAGTTTTTGATTTTCTGAAATCGCTTCTGTTTTGATCGCCGGAAGTTCCAGCACTTCTGCCCCTTCTCTTCGAAGCTTTTCCGCCATTTGGGAAATCAGTTCTTTTGGTCTTGTGACCAGGATTTTACGTCCTGCAAGCGGCAGTGCTTCATGCCATGCAAATCTATCGGCCAGAGCACATACTTCGCCAACCACGATGATGGCCGGTGTCTGAATCCCTTGTTTTTGTACCTCTTCCGGCAGTGTTGAAACGGTTGCACTGATCCGTTTCTGTCCTGCCGTGGTTCCCTGCTGTAAAATGGCAGCAGGCATATCTGCACGCATACCCGCCTTTAAAAGTCCATCGCAGATATCTGCAAGTGCCGTCACTCCCATCAGAAAAACCAGAGTTCCCTTTGTCCTTACCAGTGCCTCAAAATCAATATCATAGGTATCGCCTTTTTTCTTATGCCCGGTAATGATATGTACCGAAGAGCAGAAATCCCGGTGCGTGACCGGAATCCCGTTGTAGGCAGGGACTGCAATCGCAGAAGTCACACCCGGTACGACTTCATACGGTATCTGATGAGCCTTTAAAAGCTCCAGTTCCTCCCCGCCTCTGCCAAACAGAAACGGATCGCCGCCTTTTAACCGCACAACCCTCTTGCCTTCCAGTGCTTTTTTCACAAGGATTTTGTTGATCTCTTCCTGCGGCATCAGATGATGGCTTGCCCGCTTGCCGACATTGATCTTTTCGGCATCCTCTGGGATCATACTTAAAATAGCCTGACCTGCCAGTGCATCATAAACAACAACTTCTGCCTTCTGAAGCACACGCTTTCCTTTCAACGTAAACAACCCCGGATCGGAAGGACCTGCTCCTACCAGCCAGACTTTTCCCGGTTTTATATCATCTTCTTTTACAGCAGTGCAGCTTTGTGCATGACATTCTTTTTTCAGCCCTTCTGCGAGCAACATGCCCATTGTTTCGGCATCTTCCGGATTTCCTTCGATCTGACCTTTTTTATATATTCCGGTTGCTTCCTGGTAATACAGGCCACGTAGCAGAAGTTTTCCGTTTTTCATTTCTGCATAGGCAGCGATCGGTGAACTGCACCCGCCATTTAAATATTTTACAAAAGCCCTCTCTGCTGCCTGTGCTGTCTGTGCCGCCGGATCGTTATAGGCTTTCAGAAAAGCATAATCTTCTCCTTTTCTTCCCTGAACCGCCAGAATCCCCTGCCCTGCTGCCGGAATGATCTCATCCGGCTCAAAATAGCGATAAATGCGGTTTTCCAGGCCAAGCCTCTTTAAACCTGCTGCTGCCAGGATCAGTGCTCCGTATGCTCCTGACTGAAGTTTCTGCAGCCTGGTCTGGATATTTCCTCTCACCGGAAGAAAAATTACATCCGGATACAGCTCTTTAAGCTGCAGCATCCGTCTCTGGCTGGAACATCCGACCGGAAGCGTTCTGTCCCATTTTTCTGCGCCTTCCGGAAGCACCAACACATCTCTTGGATCCTCTCTTTTGGAAAATGCAAGCAGCGGCAGCTCTTCGGAAAGTTCCATCGGCATATCTTTCAGACTGTGTACGGAAAGATCGCTGCATCCATCTCGAAGTGCTTTATCCAGTTCCTTCACAAACAGACCTTTGCCGCCGATTTTCTCCAGCGTGCGATCCAGGATTTTGTCACCGGTCGTTTTCATGGTCAGAATTTCTACCTGACATCCCGGTTTCTTCTCTCTGATAAAATCCTGGACCATCTCGCTTTGGATCACCGCCAGACGGCTTCCTCTGCTTCCTATGACAATGTTATGCTCTGTCATATTTTTATTCTCCTTTTTCATTAAAGTCAAACGCATTTGAAACCTGGCACGCATAAATCTCTTCCAGTCCATCTATGCACTCCCGAAATGCTGCATCGCTGATCCGTCCCCGCAGTTCAAAAAGCATTTTGTTGGTCACTTTCTGTGCCGCTCGATGGATCTGTTTTTCCAGTGTTTCTTTTTCAGATACTTCCATTGGAAGCTGATGCAGGATTTTATACAGACGCAGATCCAGGTCTGTCGCAACTTCTTCTTTGATCTTTCCGATACGCGGTATCACATCAAGGCATCGATACCAGTTGCAAAATTCTTCCATCTGCTCTTTCAGAATGGATTCTGCCTCTCTGATTCCAGCCTTCATTTTCTCGCTCAAAACATCGACTTTGAAATAGTCGATATCATAAAAACGGATGTACATCAGTTTCTGCACCTCCGGATCAATATCACGCGGCACTGCCAGATCTACAAGGATCAGTTCATGATCCAGATCAACTGCCTGAAGTCCTTCTTTTGTGAGCGTATAATTCGGGCTTGCCGTGGCACTGACTACAAAATCACAGGAACTGATCAGACCCATGCGTTTTCCATAGTCAATACGCCTGCATCCCTGCGGAATCTGCACGACACCGCTGCGGTACTGACGCACGGTAACGGTCACATCCGCGCCTTCCTGCTGCAGAACGGTTGCGGCAAGTTTTCCCATCTCCCCGTTTCCGATGACCATACATTTTTTGCCTTTTACTTCCAGACCTTCCTGTCGAAGTGTCTGAAGTGCCCGGTGGATCACCGAATGATTGCCTGCGGAAAACGTCACATTTGTCCGCACTTTCTTGCCGGCAGTCACCGCCATGCGAAACAACACTTCCAGCACATTGTCCGCCGCATAATGCTCTCTTGCCGTCACAAGTGCTCCCTTTACCTGTGTCAGAATCTGATCTTCTCCTAAGATCCTGGATTCCAGTCCGCAGGCAAGACGGAACAGATGCTGCACGGCATCTTCTTCTTTTCGCTCCGTAAAATATTTCTGATACTCATCGTTATGGATTGCCCGTATCTTACACAGAAGTTCATAAAGGGCGATCACACACCCCTCTTCCGTGCTGACCCAGAGTTCCATACGGTTACAGGTCGATAACAGGACACAGCCACAGATTCCTTTTTCCTGTTTTATGATCTCCAATGCTTCCACTGTCTTTTTTTGGGTAAATGAAAAAATCGTCCGGATATCAATCGCAGCTACGCTGTGATCGATCCCTATCATTTGTATTGCCATAACGTTCTTCCTTTGAAAAATAGATTCTGTAAATATCCTGTCAATCATAGCACAATTCCCGACAAAAATCTACTTCCGGAATTGACTTTTGAGATAGCGGATGTTACACTTCTTTTACTCATACGATTTCGTTTTTTGATCTGCAGTTACTGCACAGTCTCAGAAAACTTTTCTGCTATGCTCAAAAAGAAAGGATTTATCAGATTTATGTGTACGAATCAATCAACAACCAAAGCTATCCTCGTTGTAAGCTTTGGCACCAGTTATCACGATACAAGAGAAAAAACCATTGACTGTATTGAACAGGATATCGCACAGACATTTCCTCATCACCATATTTACCGTGCCTGGACCAGCAAAATGATCCTTAAAAAGCTGAAACAGCGTGACGGTATACACATCGATAACGTACGAGAAGCCATGGAACGCATGCAGCGTGACGGCATTACCGATGTGACAGTTCAGCCAACCCATGTGATCAACGGCATTGAGAATGATCTTATGAAAGAGGATGTTCTCGCTTTTTCAGATTCCTTTTCCAGGATCACTTTCGGTGTCCCGCTGCTTACTTCCGAGCAGGACAGCCGTGAAGTCGTCAAGGTTCTGACTGATGCTTTTGGCGACATCCCAAAAGACGAGGCACTTGTTTTCATGGGACATGGAACACCGCATTATGCCAATGCGATCTATGCAGCACTGGATTACACCTTTAAAGATCTTGGTTACTACAATCTTTTTATGGGAACTGTAGAAGCTTACCCGTCCATGGACTCCCTGCTGCGTCTGGTCGGCAGTCTGAAGCCGTCCCGCGTCCATCTGGCTCCGTTTATGATCGTTGCCGGTGACCATGCACACAATGACCTGGCAGGAGACGATGCTGATTCCTGGAAATCCCAGTTTGAGCAGGCCGGTTATCCGGTTCTCTGTCATTTAAAAGGTCTTGGTGAATACGAAGGAATCCGCCAAATTTTCCTGCGGCATATCCGCGAAGCACAGTAAAGGAGTTTTTTATGCATATGCATCATCATAACACCGGAGGTATTGCTATTGATTCTTATGCCTGTAATTCCAGGCTTCGGCATATCAGTGCGGGATTCAAAGCCGGATTTTCCATGCTTCTGCTTCTGTTCTGTATTTTTGCAGACCATCCTGTTATCTCTGTTTTGTTGATCTTATTTGCTGCTTCCGTCACGGTTTTTCTTGGCGGTATTCCTTTGCATGATTATCTTTCCGTGCTCGGGATTCCCGTTTTTTTTGTGCTACTTGGCGGCATCGCCATCGCTGTCGATCTCTCTTTACAGCCGACTGGCGATTTTTACCTGAATCTGTTTTTTTGTTACCTTTGTGTCACGTATGCCGGCATTCTGAAAGCGTTTTTTTTGATGCTGAAAGTGTTCGGTGCTGTAAGCTGCATGTTCCTAATGACACTTTCCACACCGTCACACGAACTTTTCTCGGTTCTCCATAAGATTCACTGCCCTTCTCTTTTTACAGAACTGATGCATATGATCTACCGCTACATTTTTATTCTGCTGGAGGTACAACATAATATGCAGATTTCCGCGGAAGCAAGGCTTGGATTCTGCGATTTCAGAACCTCCTGTTATTCTTTCGGGCAGATTGCAGCCAATCTTTTTATCGTTGCACTGAAAAAAGCGAATGCCTATTATGATGCAATGGAAGCACGCTGCTATGATGGAACACTTTGTTTTCTGGAAGAGAAAAAGAAACTGCCCCTTCCGTACATCATAGCTTCCGGAACCTTTTTTCTGTTTCTTGTTGTTCTTTGGCTTTTCATAAGATGAATTTAAGATAGGAGATAATATGAAAGAATCCATTCTTGAAGTAAAAAATCTGCATTTTGCGTATGACGAACACCATACGGTTTTAGATGGGATCAGTCTTTCTGTCTTTGCAGGTGAGCGTATCGCCATACTTGGTTCCAACGGAGCCGGAAAATCTACATTTTTTCTGAACCTGAACGGAGTGCTCACTCCAGCCGAAGGCGAAATTTCATACCGCGGTACAAAAATCACCAGAAAAACACTGAAAAAACTGCGTCAGCATATCGGTATTGTCTTTCAGGATGCCGATAATCAGATCATTGCTTCTTCCGTTCTTGCTGAAGTCTCTTTTGGTCCTATGAACCTGAAGTTGCCTCGTTCGGAAGTCGAAGAACGTGTAAATACTGCGTTAAATTATATGAACATCTCACAATTTAAAGACCGCCCTCCCCATTATCTGAGCGGAGGTGAGAAAAAACGGGTATCGATTGCAGACATTATTGCCATGAAATCCGAAATTATTATTTTTGATGAACCAACTGCATCTTTAGATCCTCTGAATGCTGCCATGCTTGAAGAAGTCCTTGAAAAGTTAAGCCGGGAAGGAAAGACACTTCTGCTCTCCACGCACGACGTGGATTTTGCCTACCGCTTTGCAGACCGTATTCTTGTTTTTGACAACGGCCGCATACTTGCCGACGGCACGCCGCTTGAAGTTTTTAAGAATATTTCCGTCTTAAAACAGGCTAATCTGAAACGCCCGCTTTTGCTGGATGTCTGCGAAGATCTGGCTGCACATGGATTTTTTCCGAAAGGATCTTTTTATCCCAGGGATTTTTCAGAATTTCATACATATCTTGCACAGAGAAATTCTTTTTAATAAAAACTGCCGCACAGTTTGAATCCGTACGGCAGTTTTGTTTTCTTATTTTTTTTCTTCCTCTTTATCTTCCCATTTTTTCCGTTCATAAAATCTTCCCATCAGAAATGCGATCACACCAACTCCGATCCCGGTCTGTACACAGAAGATCAGACTTTCAATTTCTCCAGGCAGTTCACTTCCTGTAAGACTTTCTATAACCGGAGTAAACCATGGTTCATAAGCTTCTCCTTTGATTTCTTCTACCATAACACTGCCCGCATCATCGGAACCGCCAAATTCTGCTCCTTTTTTTGCAAAGAACGGAACAACTGCGAGCAGCACAGCTACAACTAACAGAAGAAGGATTGTTTTTTTATTCTTCGCACTCATTCTTTTTCCTCCTCGATCTCAAAATCAATCGCTTTTAGTTCACTTTTTGCAAAACTCTCCAGTGCGATCACAACAACAACGGTAAGAATTCCTTCGATCACTGCCAGCGGAAGCTGTGTCGGTGCAAATATACCGAGAAATTTTACAGCAGATGCTGTTACCCCACCCTGTGCAGACGGATAGGCAAGTGCAAGCTGCACACTGGTTACGCAATAGGTAAACAGATCTCCAAGTGATGCGGCAAGAAAAACCGTGATACGGCGGTTGATCCTGGTTTTTGAAAGTCCCTTATAAATCAGCCAGGACAGGATCGGACCTGCAATCGCCATGGAAAAACAGTTTGCTCCAAGTGTTGTCAGTCCACCATGGGCGAGCAACACTGCCTGGAAGATCAGAACAATGATTCCAAGTACACTCACTGCACATGGTCCAAACAGGATTGCACCAAGACCGGTTCCTGTCATATGGGAACAGCTTCCGGTCACAGAAGGGATTTTCAGGGATGACAGCACAAATACAAAAGCTCCTGCCATTGCGATCAGTGTAATGGATCTGCGGTTTTCCTGCACTCTCCTGTTCAGCGATCGAAATCCAAATACTAAAAACGGCAAACAGACAATGCCCCATGCAATACAAAATGCCGGAGGCAGATATCCTTCCATAATATGCATGGCATTTGCTGTCGGTGCCACAGCCAGAATAGCTGCCGCTGCATAAACAGCCTTTGCAAGCCACGATATCTTCTGATTTTTAATTTTTTCTGTGTTATTTTTTCTTTGCTTCTTCATTTTGTTTTCCTGTTCCTTTTCTTTTTTCTTAAAAAACGTCTGCAAATGACTCTGTCACATATTATAAAGCAGTGCATTACAGATGCAGGCTGCGATGTTGCTGCCTCCTTTGCGTCCTCTTGCTACAATATACGGCACATCTGCCTGCATGATCAGTTCTTTTGACTGTACGACGTTGACAAAGCCGACCGGAACACCGATCACAAGTTCTGGTTTTAACTTTTTCTCTTCGATCAGCTCATAAAGCCGGATCAGGGCAGTCGGTGCATTGCCGATTGCAAAAATCAGCGGTCTGTTCATGGCTGCCGCCTTGTCCATACAGGCAGTTGCTCTTGTCGTCCCGTTTTTCTTTGCTGTCTCTGCCACATCTTCATCTGACATAAAGCAGAAGACTTCTCCGCCGTATGCTGCCAGTTTTTTCTTATTGATTCCGGATTTTGCCATCTGCGTATCGGTCACAATGCAGGCTCCGTTTCGGATCGCTTCTTTTGCTTTTTCAACAACACCTTCGGAAAAACAGAGATTATCTGCATAATCAAAATCTGCACTAGTATGAATGCAGCGTTTGATGATCGGTTCTTGTTCTTCCGGAAAGGTTCTCTCCCCAAGTTCTTCTGTGATCAGTTCAAAACTGCGTTTTTCAATTTCCCGCGGAAGTACATTTTCCAGTTCAATCTTCATCATCTGTCCCCTCTTCCATAATTTCATAAATACGCGAAATATCCATATGTTTGCGAAGTGCATCTGCAAGAATATTGTACTGGATTTCTTTGAATTTTGCAAAATCCACGCCTGCGATCTGTGTCATATCCAGTCCTTTGGCTTCTCCGATGGCTGTTACGATCGCTTTTACTACTTCTTCTTTTTCAAAAATTCCATGTACATATGTTCCATAAACATTTCCATGACAGACGCCATCTGCTTTTGCCGCACCTTTCTCTTCTCCGGCAAAGCTTGTGATTTCCGTAAAAGCAGCTGTCTGTTCTCCCAATGTCGTGCTGCCCATATGGATTTCATAACCTTCCATTTCCATATCACTTAGATTTTGCAATATTCCGCCAACCTTTTTGAATCTTCCGGTTACTCTTGTCCTGGTCTTTTTCTCGGTAAATACCGTGTCCGTATCCAAAAGCCCGATGCCTTTCATCTCACCTCCGGCCTCCACGCCATGCGGATCTTTTAAGGTTTTTCCAAGCATCTGATAACCACCGCAGATCCCGAAAATGATCTTTCCCTCTGCCGTCGCTTTGCAGATGGCATTTTCCAGTCCGCTCTGCCTCAGCCATTTTAAATCTTCCATGGTATTTTTTGTTCCCGGAAGCAGGATCATATCCGGATTTTTCAGTTCGGAAACGGAAGTCACATAACGCAGTGAGACACCCTCCATGCTTTCAAACGGATTGAAATCGGTAAAATTGGAAATCCGCGGGAGGCGGATCACTGCAAGATCGATCGCAGCCACTTCCTGGTTCCCGCAGAAACGTTCGGTCAGGCTGTCCTCGTCCTCCACTTCAATGTGCAGATACGGCGTAACTCCGACTACCGGAATCCCCACACGCTCTTCCAGCATTTCAATGCCCGGATCGAGAATGCTTTTATCCCCGCGAAATTTGTTGATGATAAGACCTTTGATGCGAGCACGCTCTTCTTTTTCAAGCAACTCCACCGTTCCGACCAGCTGTGCAAATACGCCGCCGCGGTCAATATCTCCGACCAGAAGCACCGGTGCATGTGCCATCTTTGCCATGCCCATATTTACAATGTCCTCGGATTTCAGGTTGATTTCTGCCGGACTTCCCGCACCTTCGATCACAATGATATCGTATTCTTCTGATAACTTATGAAAAGCCTTCAGGATATCCGGCACCAGTTTCTTTTTATAACGGAAATAATCTCTCGCACTCATCGTCCCAAGCACTTCTCCGTTTACGATCACCTGCGATCCGACATCGTTTGTCGGTTTTAAAAGAATCGGATTCATATAAACACTTGGTTTGATGCCGGCTGCCTCTGCCTGCATGACCTGTGCACGCCCCATCTCCAGACCTTCTTCGGTGATAAAGGAGTTCAGTGCCATATTTTGTGATTTAAAAGGAGCTACTTTGTAGCCATCCTGTGCAAAAATGCGGCAAAGCCCGGCTGCCAGCAGACTTTTTCCTGCATTTGACATCGTTCCTTGTACCATGATTACTTTCGCCATCCGTATATCGCCCCACTTTCTTTTTGTTTCTCCCGGATAATATCCTGAAATATTTTAATCAGCTGATCGTTCTCTTCTCTTGTCCGCACTGCAATGCGGAAATACCCTTTTGAAAGCCCCCGGTAATTGCTGCAGTCGCGGATCAGAAGCCCTCTTTTTTGGCACTGCTCTTCCAGATCTTCCGGGCCTTTGAAAAACAGATAATTTGCCTGAGAATCAAATGTCTCCATCTCCAGAAGATGCAGTGCCCTTGCCAGGTATTTGCGTTCTTCCCGGATCAGCCAGCGTGTATTATGTACGTAAGTATCTTCCGAAAGTGCCGCAATGCCTGCCTCCTGTGCCGGTATGGAAACGCTCCATGGCTGTATGACATCCCGGATTTTTTCCATAAGATCTGCATCTGCACTTAAACCATAGCCAAGACGCAGCCCCGGTATGGCATAAATTTTCGTAAAGGCATCCACAAGAAACAGATGCGGAAAACGCTCCAGAAACGTTCGCATGCTGTAACTGTCCGGTGCCATCAGAAATTCGTGGAAACATTCATCCAGCAAAAAATGTATCCCATACTTTTCACATTTCTCTGCGATCCGCACCAGAAGTGGCTGCTGTATCAGAACACCGGTAGGATTGTTTGGATTGCACAAAATAATCATATCCAGATCATCTGAAAGTGCTTCCAGATAAGCAAGATCCAGTGCATAGCCCTTCTCTTCCCCCAAAGGATAATAAAAAATCTCGCATCCGACTGCCGAAAGTGCAGCCTCATACTCCGCAAATCCCGGCTCCAGAAGCAGTGCTTTTTTCGGTTTTAAGGCCGCTGCAAAAGCATAGAGCAGCTCAGACGCACCATTTGTACAGATCACCTGCTCTTCTTTTACATATTCATGTTCTGCGATCGCATGGCAGAGCTTCCGGCACTGTACATCCGGATAATTTACAATCTGTTCCATGCTCCGATAAACCGCCTCAATTACAGAAGAGGGCGGTCCGAGTGGATTGATATTTGCGGAATAATCCAGAGTGCAGGCCTCTGAATAAATATCTCCGCCATGTTTGTGACGCTTGTTGTTCATGGTATGTTCCCTTCCTGGCATCATAACAATGTGAGTATGTTAAAGCTGCAATAAAGAAGCATAACAACGATAAGAAGCAGCCCTGCAGACGCATACATCAGCCTGTTTGCTCTTCTGATATCCTCACATTCCACGGGACGCAGTGCATCTCCGATCGTTTTCTTTTTATATAAAGTTCCAAAATACCAGGCATCTCCGGCAAGCTGCACGCCGAGTGCCCCTGCCATGGCTGCCTCCGTCTGTGCCGAATTCGGGCTGGCATGGTTATAGCGGTCTCGTTTGAAGATCTTCCAGGCATTTTTTGCTGACAGACCGGTAAGTCCTGCTGCCGCCACCATAAAAAGAGCAGACAGTCTTGCCGGAATGTAATTGAGTACATCGTCCACCTTTGCTGCAAAACGACCGAAATACAGATATTTCTCATTCTTATATCCGACCATAGAATCCATCGTGTTGACTGCCTTATAAAAAGCTCCGAGTACAGGCCCGCCAACTGCCAGATACAGAAGCGGTGCCATCACTCCATCTGAGGCATTTTCTGCCACTGTCTCTACTGCTGCTTTTGTTACACCTTCTGCCGTCAGCTGATCCGTATCTCTGCCAACAATCATGGAAACAGCACGGCGTGCTGCCTTTAAATCTTCTTTTTTCAGTTCTCTATAAACCTTCATACTCTCATCTTTCAGAGATTTTGCCGCCAGCATCCAGTAGCAGAACAATGCCATCACAGCCAGATGCAGATACGGATGGATTTTTCCGGCCAGATACAGCACAGCTGCCACCGCTCCGGCTGTTACGCTGCAGACGATCACTGACAGAAATACACCGGCTGTTTTTTCGCCCTGTCCTGTCTTTGGAAAAACCGCCCGAAGCCCTTTTTCCGTAACGGAGATCAGATTGCCGACCAGCCGGATCGGATGATAAAAGCAGTGCGGATCACCGATCAACAGATCAAGAAACACACCGAGCAAAAGTGCCATCATCCCTTCTCTTCCATATATCATGATACTTTTTCCCTTTCCAGTTTTTTTGCCATACAATTTTCCAGGAACCGAAATGCGAACATCGGATTGGAATAATAATATAGGTGCGGAAATCCCATCAGACTGCCATCTTTTGCATAACTGCAGCTCCAGCTTCTTTTCCCGGCCGGTTTTTTTGCCAGACAGGCACTTCCCGGATCGGTGCTGTCAAAATAGTGGAATTCATGGGCACGCACCGGAAATCCCTGCTGCCATATGTTTCTTGCCTCTGCCTGTTCTTCGTTCAGATCCAGTGTGATATATCCAAATCTTCCCAGCTTTTCGGTGCGGTACGCAACTGCGTTTATCACGCCTGCCATCGGATATGTCTTTCCTTCCATGTCCTGCATTTCCTGATGAAGGTACATAAAACCGCCGCACTCTGCCAGGATCGGAATCGCTTTTTTTTCACAGGAGCGGATCGATGCAAGCATTTCGCTGTTTTCGGAAAGCCCTGCTGCAAACAATTCCGGATAACCTCCCGGCAACAAAAGTCCATCTGCGTTTTCCGGCACTTTCGCATTATGGAGCGGCGAAAAGAATGTGATCTCTGCCCCCAGTTCTTCCAAAAGCTTCAGGTTGTCTTCATACAGAAAGCAGAATGCCTCATCTTTTGCCACTGCGATCTGTGGTCTCTGAGTGCGTATCTTCTGAACGTGCGGATCTGCAAAAAGCTGTTTCAGGGATTTCGGCATATCGTCCTCCATCTCTTTCGCACCTTCCGCCATCTGCAAAATGCTTTCAATATCCAGCGTTTTCTCCAGAATATCCGCCAGACGCTGCATCTGCTCTCTTAAATCGCTGATCTCGTCCGGGAGTACCAGCCCGAGATGACGACTCTCCAGATGCCAGTCTGCAATTTTCGGGACATATCCAAACACACAGATTCCCAGTTCCGATTCGATCTTCGGTGTCAGCATGCGGCAGGTCATCTCAGAAGTCTGATTTAAGATCACGCCTTTTATTTTACTGTCTTTCTGATAATCCAGAAAGCCTTTGATCTGGGCAAGGATGGACAGGCTCATGCCTTTGGCATTGACGATCAGAATGACCGGCGTGTCGGTGACCCTGGCAAGATCATAGGAACTTGCCTTTGTGCGGATGCCGCCAAGTCCGTCGTAATAGCCCATCACACCCTCGATCACGGAAAGATCGGTCTGCTGTGCCGTTTTTGCAAACAGACAGCGTGTCATCTCTTCTCCGGTAAAAAAAGTATCCAGATTCCTGGAGATGGTACCGAGCACTTTTGTGTGAAACATCGGATCAATGTAATCCGGTCCGCATTTAAAGGAAGAGACACGATATCCTCTGTTTTTTAATATTTGCAATATCCCGCAGGTGATCATCGTCTTTCCGCTTCCGCTTGACGGTGCTGCAAGCATAAATCTTGGCTGTTTCATGCTGTTTCACCTCCTGTGCAGGAGAAAATATAAACCGGATTCTGCCCCATCATCATCTCATAAGAGCCCAGTTTCTTTCCCTTTGCCACCGATACCTGTGCGATATCCACATCGGTAAACGCCATGCTCTTCAGGCACTGCATCGCTTCTGCTACCGTCTCCAGGGCAATCGCATTGATGACAACACGCACCCTTGGGTTCTGTTCCAGCAAAACTTCCAGGATTTCTTTTAAATTTCCAGAAGAACCTCCTATAAAAGCATGTGTCGGTGCCGGCAGCCCCTCTAATGCCTCCGGAGCCAATCCTTTGATGATCTCAAGATTGTCTGTTCCGAATTTTCGTTTATTCTGCTCCAGCAGATCAATGGCTTCGTCTTTCTTTTCAATCGCATAGACAACGCCGTCTTTTGCAAGACTTGCCGCCTCAATGGAAACCGAACCGGTTCCGGCTCCGACATCCCAGACAACAGCATCTTTGTGCAGTCTTAATTTTGACAGCGAAATGCTCCGCACTTCGCTTTTTGTCATCGGGACTTTCCCACGCAGAAACAGATCGTCATCCAGTCCGTGACCAATGCGTTTTTTCACATCCGGATTGCAGATCAAAAGCACACTAAGCGGTGCAAAATCCTCTTTCATAAGGCTTTCTGCTGTTCCCTGTACGATCCGCTCCTGTTCATAGGACAGATCAGTCCCGACTGCAACCTTCACATCGCCAAGACCATATTCTTTCAGTTTACAGCAGATTTTTGGAATTCCGTCTTTTTCACCACATAATACAAATACTTTCTCATAATATTTGACTGCATCGATCAGATTCTGTTTTCTGCCATGCAGGCTCAAAAGATGGACATCCTCCCAGGAAACGCCCAGTTTTCCGCAGAAATAGACCACCGAAGAAATGCCGCTGACCGGGTAAATTTCCATCTGTTCCAGTCCTTCCGTGCGTTCAATCGCATCGTACAGTTTTTTTGCTCCGCTGTAAAAACCGATATCTCCGGATAAGAGTACCGCTGCCGTCTCATACTGCGGATGTTCTGCCAGATAAGCGGCAATCTCGTACGGTTTATAAGATTCAAAGACTGCCTTTCCTTCTGTTTTCACGGATTGCAGCATTCTTCTGGCACCGATCAGAAGATCCGCCGACTGACAGATCTGTTCCGCCTCCACGGTGCGGTTCTTTTCATTTCCCATGCCAATCCCGACCAGATACAGCTGTCGTTTCGGACAAATGCCAAGCCGTTTACCAAGAAGGCTTCGGATCTGTCCTTCATCACATATTGCATATAAATTTTCTTCCTTTTGATCTTCCTCAATTTCTTCGGATCGCTCCCCCGGTCGTTTTATAACGACCAGCTTTGCTCCTGCTTTTTTTGCCGCACGCAACTTTTCCAGAAAACCTCCGGCTTTTCCGGATTCTTTTGTCACCATCCATGAAGCCTGTGCCTGCCTGAGCATCGCCACATTCAGATCTTCCGTAAACGGTCCCTGCATACAGATCAGATTCTTCCCGGAAAATCCCAGCATGGCACACTCCGATACTGCCTCCGGGGTGGAAAGCACTCTTGCCACCACCCGGTCCTGATAATCCGGGATCACCTGATAGGCAGAAAGCTCTTTGCTTCCGGTCGCCGCAAAGATCCGCCCCTCTTTTTTTGCAAGAAAAGCTGCCGCTTCTGCCACGCTTGCAACTTCTGTGACATCCTCCATTTCCTGTTTCCAGGAAGCGTCCGTCTCTTTTCTCGCAAGACGGATGTACTCTGTTCCCGTCCGGCTGCATGCCCTGCGGATATTTTGGGATACGATCACCGCATACGGATGCGTTGCATCTATGACCAGCGTGATCTGCTGCTTTTGGATCTGCTGCTCCATCTCTGTTTCGTCCAGTCTTCCGGCGTGGACATGAAGATACTTCCCTTCTTCTAAGAGCGTCTCTCCATACTGCGTTGCCACACAGACTTCCGTCGGTATCTGATTTTTCTCCAGAAATTCTGCCAGATTTCGCCCTTCTGTCGTCCCGGCAAACAATAAAATCTTATCCATGGATATAACCTCTTGGTGTGACCATTTTCCCATTCAGCATTTTGGTCTGAGAATTTCCGATATAAACCGTTGTAAACATATCCACCCTGGTATCCCGCAGCTCTTTTAACGTCATCACACGAAACGTTTCTCCCTCACGCCCGATATTGGAAACCGTTCCGCACACGGTATCCGGATCTTTGCTTCTCATCATCAGATCACAGGCCTTCTGCAGATAGTCGTGACGTTTTTTGCTGGATGGATTGTAAAGGCAAATCACAAAATCCGCTTCGCTTGCACAGAGCAGACGTTTTTCAATCTTTTCCCACGGTGTCAACAGATCACTTAAACTGATCACTGCGAAATCGTGGATCAATGGTGCTCCAAGCACAGCTGCCCCGCCATTTGCCGCCGTCACACCCGGGATCACTTCCACTTCCACATACGGATACTCCTGACCGATCTCCAGCATCAGACCTGACATGCCATAGACTCCGGCATCGCCGCTGCAGATCATCGCAACGGTATAACCTTTGTTTGCTTCTTCAAATGCCAGACGGCAGCGTTCGATCTCTTTTTTCATCGGCGTTGTCAGGAAACGTTTGTTTGCAAAATGTTCCTTTACAAGCTCCACATAAACGGTATAGCCCACGATCACATCACACCTGCGAAGTGCTTCTGCCGCCCGCATCGTCATCTGCTCATAAGCTCCTGGTCCAATTCCTACCACATATATCTTATTATCCAAAATCCACACTCCAATCTTTGAGAGCCAGTGCGACGGTCACGCCGTTTGCCGCCCGCTTTTTCAGAAGCAGCTCTGCACCGCCTCCTGCAAGAATGGCACTTCGTTCACAGACACAGTCCACACCGGTTGTCTCTTTTACAAATGCTGATGCCGTGAAATCTCCTTCGAGATCCATCAGTTCTTCTTTCGTATAAGTATAAAATGGAATCGCATGCTTTTCACAGAACGCAAGGATTCCCGCTTCTTCTTTTTTCAGATCAATGCTGGCTGCCGCAAAAATGCTGTGTATCGACACATGACAGCTTTGCAGTGCTTTTAAAACTTCCTGCTCGACCGTCTCCTGCGGTGTGCCTTTTTTGCAGCCGATTCCAAGGCTTACGATCCGTGGGATCAGGTGCAGCGTCACGGCAAACGGGTTCTTTTCTTCGTTCAAGGAAAGCACCATACCGCAGTTTCCCTCAAATCGCTCTCCATCCGCAAGTCTTTGCAGTTCGCATGGGATTTCGCCTGTCACCGGAAATTCACTGAAAAATCCGACCGGCTCTTCATCGAGCACCGCCGCAGAGACTGCTTTTGCCGCTTTCAGATCTGAGATCCACAGATTCTGCTTTTTTGCAAACACATCGACCGCAAAACGTCCGTTGATATCGGTTGCTGTCGTAATGACCGGAATCGCACCGGTCAGATTTGCGAGCACCGCTGTCAGCTCATTTGCCCCGCCCAGATGCCCGGAAAGCAGGGAAATCGCAAAAATCCCCCTCTCATCGAGAACAACAACGGCCGGATCTTTGTCTTTTCCCTGAAGATAAGGTGCTATGCTCCGCACCGCAATGCCGCACGCACCGATAAAAAGCAAAGCATCCATGCTTTGGAACATTTTTTCTGTCCACGCTTTTGCGGAAACCTTCAGTGGAAACAGATGATATTTTCCTGCATATTTTTCCGCTGCATAGGACTCGCATACATATCCGGAACGCTCCAGCATTTCCCGCAGCCGCTCATTTAACTGACTGCCATGCTCCGTAAAACTGACGATCCCAAGTTTCTGTCCCATTTTCCTGTCATCTCTCTTTCGTTGCCTGACGAAATTCTGTTGTAAAGGCCGGATTGTAAAGCTCCGAACGTTCATAATGGCTGTGCGTTACCGCATCTCCGATGATCATCAGTGCAGTCTTCGTGATGTTGTTTTCTTCTGCTGCCTTTGCTAATGTTCCTACGGTGCAGATCACCGCTTTCTCATCTTCCCAGGTTGCTTTATAGACAATCGCTGCCGGCGTATTTTCCGAATAACCTCCTGCAATCAGACGCTTGGATAATTTTTCTGCCATACCAGTGCTTAAAAAGATTACCATCGTTGCCTGATGTGCCGCAAAAGAAGCGATCTCTTCTTTTTCCGGCACCGGTGTACGGCCTGCCATGCGTGTAATGATCACGCTCTGTGATACACCCGGAAGCGTGTATTCCATATTTAAAGCAGAGGCTGCCCCACAGAAGGAACTGACACCTGGGCAATAGTCATAAGAAATATTTTCTGCATCCAGTACATCCATCTGCTCACGGATTGCACCGTAAATGCACGGATCTCCGGTATGCAGACGCACCGTCGTCTGTCCGTCTTTTTCTGCCTGACGCATCACATCCAATACTTCCTCCAGCGTCATCTTTGCACTGTCATAAATCTTGCACGCCTCTTTTGCATAATTTAAAAGCTCCGGATTGACCAGAGAACCGGCATAAATGATCACGTCCGCTTCTTCCAGAAATTTCCTGCCTCGAACAGTGATCAGATCTGCCGCTCCGGAACCGGCTCCGACAAAATGTATCATTTTAATTCTCCTTTACAATAATAAGCGAATAATATCCGGCATTTTCCGGAATCTCATCCACCGTTTGATAGATTTTTTCATTTTCCATACCGCAGTTTTCGATCATCATCGCCTGCATACCGGCTTTTTTCAGAAGCTCTTTCACCTGTCCGATCTTTCTTCCTGCTTTCATCAGGACTTTTGTTCCGGGCAATTTCAGGGCATCTTCGATCTGATAGGATGCCGGTATCACATGAAGCTCTTCTGCCTTTTCTACAAGACCGATATTGAGCTTTGCCGCTACTGCACAAAATGAAGTGATCCCGCTTGTCAGTTCCGTCCTGTAACCACGCTGTGCAATCCGTTTATGTACATAAAGATAAGTGGAATACACAGTCGGATCTCCAAGTGTTAAAAATACTACATTCTGTCCTTTTTGCAGACACTCCTCCACGCGGTCTGCCGCCTCTTCATGACTTTTTTTCAACAATTCCCTGTCTTTTGTCATCGGCATCGGCAGTTCCAGAAACGTTTTCTGTTTTAATTCTTCTACTGTCTGCACGGCGATCTGGTATGCCACGGTTTCTTCTGCTTTTTCTCCGGGCAGGGCAATGATCTCATTGTCACGGATCAGTTCCGCCGCCCGGAAGGTCATCAGTTTCGGATCTCCCGGTCCGATCCCGACGCCATATAAGGTACCTGTATTCATTGTTGCGTATACTCCTTCTGTTTTTCCATTTAATACGTTTTCAGTGTTCAGCGTGTCAATAAGTCTAAAGTGCTCATTTGTTTAAGCACAATCACACTTTCATCTTCTGACACTTAATCATATTATTTTATAAGTCATATTTGAATTTTTCGGCAAGTTTTTCGGCTCCTTTTGTCTCACCAAGATAGCCAAAACGGTTGGAAAAGAGGATCGCCTCTGTCTGGATTGCACCCTCTACCCGGTGCTGCATATACTGATGCACCTTTTCTGCCATCTGCTCCATCACCGCATCCTGAAGTCCGTGCATCCTGATAATCTCCATGGCTTCTTCTGTAGTGATGGTCTCAAGGATCGCTTTTGCCGTCTCAAGATCAGCTCCGGATCGCAGGGCATGTGCACACATCAGCTCTGCCCTTGCATCTGAATGTCTGGAATGCGTGTTCATAATGCCACCGGAAACCTTGACGAATTTCCCGATGTGTGCCACAAACAGCACGCCCAGAAATCCTAATTCCACTGCCATATCCAGCGTCTCACCGACATAATTGCTGCACTTCATCGAGCTTTCCACATCAAGCTTTGTGTTTTCTTTCACAAAATCGGCACCGTAATTACCAGGTGTCAGAAGCAGATACTTGGCACCGTTTTTTCGCTTCATCTCCATCTCCAGACGGATGCTGGCAATCAGAGCCTTTTCACTCATCGGCACGACAATTCCGCTTGTGCCAAGCACCGACAAGCCACCTTCGATCCCAAGTCTTGGATTGAACGTTTTTTTTGCCACTTCTTCGCCGCCCGGTATGGAAATGCAGACCTGTATTCCTTCTGTATACTCACACATTTCGCATACTTCACGCACTGCTTCCGTGATCATCTCTCTGGGAACACGGTTGATCGCTGCCGCTCCGACCGACTGCTCAAGCCCCGGCTTTGTGATCCGCCCGACACCTTTTCCGCCGTCAATAAAAACCTGCTCCTCTTTTGTTTTTCCGCATTTTGATACGACTGCATAAACCAGCAACCCATCTGTCGCATCCGGATCGTCTCCGCCATCTTTCCGGATCGCACAGGAAGCCTGCTGTTCATCAAAGCAGACATCCAGCGGCATCAGATGTAATAAAATGCCGCGTGGCGTCAGAAGATCGATTTTTTCAATCTTTTTCTGTGACAGAAGCATCCAGGTTGCCGCTTTTGCCGCTGCTGCTGCACAGGATCCGGTTGTATAGCCATATCTGAGCTTTTTACTGCCTTTTGTCACGAAATAACCTTCCAGTCCATTCTTCTGTTCTGCCACTGCATTTCCTCCTTCTTAATGCCGTTTCCGACATACTTTGCAGTAAATAATTATAAACTTTTGCTTATATCATGTCAACGTTTACAGTCCCTGCACGCATGCAAAATTTCCTCACATCACTTTTTTCTGTCATGAAAAAGCAGGATCCATTCCGGTAAAATACAGGTAGCACTGGATTTTTCAGAAAAAACGTACTACAATGGCGTTGCGGTACATAAATTCAGGAATGCCTCCGGCATTCTTGCCCTGCTATTTTGAAAGAAGGTGTTTGTATGACTCGTTACTATGTCTCTCACTATTTTGATTTTAAGAATATCGGCATTTTTCTGCTGGTTTCGCTGATCGGACTGATCGCCGTGCTTGCCATCGTACTGTTCACGGCCAAACTTCAGGTTCACAGGCGGCTGAACTATGAAGGGCTGGATGAATGCGATGTGGCAGAGATCACAAGAAGACACCGGTTCCGTGAGATCGGCATGATTGAAAGCTTTTACGAAATGACATTCTCCAGTACCTCGGTTCTTCTGTTTCTTTCCCTTTACTATATCATTGACGCAAGGATCCCTCAGGCATTTTTCTACTGGAGTAAATATCAGGATTTTATCCTGTTGCTTTTTCTGATCCTGTCAGTATTTTTCACCGGATGGCTGGATCGTTTTTTAGTTCCGCTTGAGTATCTGCCGCCGGATCAGAAATCTTCCGTAAGACTGGTGTCGTCCTTTTATATTATTTTAATTCTTATGTACATAAAATTTATTTACGACGATTCCAACTACGACGCCCTGATCCTGTATTTTGTTTCTCTGGCGATCGGCCGATTCGTCTACTTTGATTTTACGGCAGAAGATTTTATAAGCACCATTTCAAAACTGTTGAAAAATCTCTACCTGCTGATCCTGATGGGCTGCTATTCCGGCTTTGTCTGCTGGTTTGGCTTCCACGTCGGTTTTCTGCTGACTTCAAACGGCGTGATCGTCAGCACACTGCTCGCCCATCTGTTTATGGATGCCTCGATCTTTGTACTCGACAGAACCCGTCTGATCCGGTTTGTCCTCTGAAAAAAACAGATATCACAAAAGACACAAAAAGATCCCCTGTAAAGAGCATGGCATTAAACTCTTTGCAGGGGATTTCCGTTCTCTGTTATTTTATTTGATGAAGCCGACGTGTTTGCAGATCTCTTCGATCGCTTTGTCTTTTCTTTCGTTGAACAGCACTTTGTTTTCCTCAAACAGGTTGCGTCCTTCGGTATCGATCGATACGATCAGCGGGCCAAATTCTTTTACACGGCAGTGCCACAGAGTTTCCGGCATACCAAGGTCACGCCACTGTGCATCGACGATCTCTTCTACTTCCATGGCCGCTACTACTGCATTTCCGGCCGGGAATACGCAGTGGATCGCTTTGAAATTCTTGCAGGCATATTCCGTGTTCGGTCCCATGCCACCTTTGCCGATGATCACTTTGACACCGGTCTGTTCCACAAATTCTTTTTCGAATTTTTCCATTCGCATACTGGTAGTCGGTCCTACGGACACCATCTCGAATTTATCGTTCTCCAACGGACGGATGATCGGACCTGCGTGGAAGATCGCCGCATCTCTTACGTCAACCGGAAGTTCTCTTCCTTCTTCTACCAGTCGTCTGTGTGCCACGTCACGGCAAGTTGTCATGCTTCCATTGAGATATACAATATCTCCGATATGGATATCCTTAAGATCTTCTGCAGATATCGGTGTTGTTAGAATCTTTTTTCCATCTTTCATTTCCAGCATTATAATGTCACCCCCGAATGTGTTGTGATTGTATAGTTCAGATCTTTATCAAAAATAATATGACCGCGTCTGTGTGACCAGCATCCTACGTTGACGGCAACACCGATCGTGGACGGATGTCTTGCTGTATTCTCGATATGTACGCCCATAACGGAGTAATTTCCGCCCATACCCTGTGGTCCGAGACCGATCGCATTGATGCCGTCTTCCAGCAGTTTTTCCATATAAGCGGCACGTTCGTTCTCATTGTGGCTGCCAAGCGGACGCATCAGTGCTTTCTTGGAAAGCAGAGCTGCGGTTTCCACGGACGTTGCCACACCGACACCGACCAGAAGCGGCGGACATGCATTTAAACCATAGGAAGTCATTACATCCATCACAAATTTTGTCACACCTTCGTATCCGGCTCCCGGCATCAGTACCATGGCTTTTCCCGGAAGCGTACAGCCGCCGCCTGCCATGTAAGTATAAATTTCACATTTGTCACTGTCCGGAACGATGTCCCAGAAGACTGTCGGTGTTCCTTTTCCGACATTTTTTCCGGTATTGTACTCATCAAACGTCTCTACGCTGTTGTGGCGAAGCGGTGCTTCAAACGTTGCACGCACTACGGCTTCTTTTAAAAGTGCCTCAAGCTCTCCGATCAGCGGAAAGTTTGTTCCGCATTTCACCCAGAACTGCAGTACTCCCGTATCCTGGCAGCTTGGTCTGTTCAGTTCTTTTGCCAGGTTCTGATTTTTTTTCATTGTCTGATAGATCACTTTTGAGAGAGGGCTGTCCTCTTTTTCTGCAAGCTCATCCAGCTTTGCGATAATGTCATCCGGCAGCATTTTTCCGATATAGGCAACAAAGTTTGCCATATACTGTGTCAGCTGCTCTACTTGTTCTTTTTTGCTCATCTTTTTGCCTCCTGTGGTCAGATTTTATATTTTAAATTTCCTGTAGCCTTAAAATGATTTTGCACATCCTGCTGATCTTCCTTATGGGAAAAACGGAAATGCAATCGGTAAAATAATCATGCTGATGATCGTTGCAATTATGATCAGTGGGAATCCTGCTTTTACATAATCCATAAAGCGATATCCGCCTGCTCCTACGACCATGGTATTTGCCGGCATGCCGATCGGTGTGGCATAAGCACAGGAACCGCCGATCACACATGCCATCAGTACTGCTCTCGGGTCCGCCCCCATTCCTTCCGCAATGGAAAGACAGATTGTAACCATCAGTGCCGTTGTCGCCGTGTTTGACATGAAATTTGTCATCACACAGCAGAGAATAAATACAACAAATGTCAGTATGTATGGCGACAGATGACTTCCCAGTGCCCCGATCACCGTGTTGGCGATCGTTTCACCCGCTCCGGTCTCTGCCAGTGCAGATGCCAGCGAAAGCGTTCCTCCAAACAGGAAGATCGTTTTCAGATCAATGGATTTCAATGCTTCTTTTTCAGAAATGACACCCGTCAGAATCAGGATCAGTGCCCCGATACATCCGGAAATGGAAAGCTTGATGCCGATCTTCTTCTCGAAGATCATCGCCAGCAGTGTAAGTACCAGTACGATCAGTGATAACCACTGTTTCCATGCCGGAACGTCACTGAAATCTTTGGCGGTATCAAACCCTCTCTCCTCTGTCACATCATGATCCGGAAGCAGACGGTAACCAATGGTTGCATAGAACAGGATGCCGATGATCAGGATCGGAAGTCCGACGATCGCATACTCAAAAAATCCGAATTCCATGTTGATCTCTTCCAGTGCACTCTGGGCGATCAGATTGCCCGGTGCCCCGATCAGAGAAAGGTTGCCGCCCATCGCCGCTGCAAAGACCAGCGGCATCAGAAGGCGTGATCTTTTGTATCCGGATCTGGCAGCAATCCCGATGACAACCGGGATCAGCACCGCTGCTGTTCCGGTATTGGAAAGCACACCGCTCATAAATCCGACGATGACCATAATGGCTACGATCAGCATCCGTTCTGTCTTCGCAAATTTTGTTACGATCCCGCCGATCTTGTTCGCCATCCCTGTCTCAAACAGGGCACCTCCTACAATAAACATTGCCACAAATAAAATGACATTGCTGTCGATGAAGCCCGCAAAGGCTGTTTTGATATCCAGGACTCCTGTTACAACCAGCCCGATACAGACGATCATCGATGTTACCCCCAGCGGTATTTTTTCCAGTACAAACATGATTACCGCAAACAGGAGGAACAATAATGTGATCGTTGTTGCACTCATTTGTATTACCCCCCATTTTCTGTTTTGCTTTTTGTTTTGCTGTTTTCGCTTTACCACCGGTGGTTTTCTTTGATGGTGCCAGTATAGCACTTGTATTTTTCGCTGTACATTTACGAAAATAAATGCACGCATAAAAAATATTTATAAAAAACCGGATTTTTCGTCAACTCGTTTAAAAAATATGCTATAATAGCCTATAAAATAGGGGTTGTTTTTGTGAATTATGTCCGAATACTGCCTGAAAAGATGTGCATATTTTTTTGTGCATCCAATATATCCAGAATATCAAGAAAGGATTGCTGTCAAATGAAAATGATACAGTTAGAATATTTCTGTGCCGTCTGTCAGTACCACAGCATCACACAGGCCGCCCAGAAGCTTTATGTCACCCAGCCTGCCATATCCAACGCGATCAAAGAACTGGAGAAAGAATACTCCATCAATCTTTTTATCCGATCAAAAAATCATATGTCCCTGACAAAAGAAGGGGAGATTTTTTATCAGAAGGCAAATCATTTGCTTACACAGTTCCGCCAGACCACATCCGAACTTTATGATCTCGGAAAACAGAAACCGTCCCTTCGCATCGGGATCCCGCCTCTGCTCAGCACTATATTTTTTCCGGATCTGCTTCTTTTCTTTCGCAGAGAATATCCGGATATTCCGGTCATTTTGTCCGAATACGGCTCCATGCGTGCCGCCGACCTGGTTCAGGAAGAGGTGCTGGATCTGGCACTGGTCAATATGCATTTTTACAATATTGATAAGATGAATACCCTGCGGATGCAGCAAGATCACATTGTCTTTTGCGTATCAAAAGAACATCCTCTTGCAAAAGAAAAAGAAGTGACGGTTGAAATGCTGAAAGAAGAACCTCTGATCCTTTACAATACCGATTCTGTGCTGAACAAAACACTGCTGGCCCTGTTCGAAAATGCCGGTCTGAAGCCAAATATCCTGCTTTATGCCAGTCAGCTTTACACGATCCGTTCCTTCGTCCTTAATAATCTCGGCGGTGCTTTTCTTTATTCTTCTCTATTAAAAAACGACCGCAATCTCGTAAAGATCCCGGTCGTCCCGCTGATTTATCAGGATATTGGACTTGTATGGAAAAAGGGCAAATATTTAAACAACAGCGTTGAGGCTTTTCTTTCTTTTGCCGGAACACAGGTAAAAGATTCCTGATGTCTTTTAATCGATCAGATCATTCTGGAAACGTGACAGGTGCTCATACGGCAGGATCAGTCTGCCATGGTACAGTCCGCATCCATCGTTGATCAGGCTCTTGCTCATCGCCGTGAACATATTAACGTCTATTTTTGTCAGATCCAGATTCAGAAGCTTCATGCCTCTTTCATATGCTTCGTCAAAATAAATGCATTCACCTTTCGGGATCGTGTCTCGCTGGATACGTTCCTTTTCTTGGCGTTTTTCGTATTCCAGATGGTTCGCCGGTCCGATCTCGGCAATATCATCCATCCGCTTGGTACGCAGCTGCAGTTCCATATAGCTTCTGGAACTGTTGTCGTAAAATGTAATATGAAGGGACTGATATCCATTGTGGCTTTTGTTGCATACATAATCGCGATAATACGGCTTTACATCGTCATTTAAGAGTGAGGAAGTGCTCAGTTTGACTCCTTTTGCATCTTCTGCATCAAAGCCACGCTCTTCAAGAAATCCCGGCAGAGCATTGGCGATCTCATAGAGGCACTTCAGCTCCTCCGTTTCCAGATCTTCTCCCTGTTTCAGGTGACATTTCGGCATACAGATCACGATGCGGTATGCGATAAAATCACGAAAACAGCTCAGGCGGCTCTTAAGCTTGTTCACTGACGGGTACTTACCGTATTTTGTATAGTAGTCATAAATATAAGAGACAATATAACCGTTGAATTTTTCTTCTGCACGGATCAGCGATTTGATCCTTCCTTTAAAAGTAAAAGCAAGGTACGGATACTGTTTTGCCATATATTTATAAAATTCCCGGATTTGCTGTGACTGAGCAGTCAGGAAATCATTGTGCTCCAGCAGTCCCTTAATCAGAATCAGAAAATTGCTGTGTGCCATGTCAATCTCATTGTGACTTTTTCTTGCCTCTTTTCGCAGTGCATCGGTATACTGCTGCAGAATACGGAAGATCGTATCTCCGGAATATAAATAGTCATTTAAAGTAATCATTTGTTTCTCCTGAATGTTAAAAAGTTACTTTGTAACGAAGCAATTCACAGGCATCTTCTGGTGTCTGGTAATGTGCTTTGGCATTTTAATTTTATTCTAACAGAATTTTTTCATCCGGTCAAAGAAATTCGCTTGTCAGGAAGAAGAACAGGGCGTATAATAAGGTGCTGCATATCTGGATTCATACAAATGAGGAGGATTTCTATGGAACAAAATAAGGAAAACACATCTTCCGTTTCCCGTACTTTAAAAGAATACTTTATTATTACCGTTGCCGTACTCATTATGGATATCGGCATCTATGTTTTTAAATTTCCAAATAATTTTTCTTTCGGCGGAGTATCCGGAATGGCTGTTGTTTTTGCAAAATTTCTTCCCTTTACTGCCTCTGTAATCAACCTGGTCATCAACCTGATTCTTTTGGTGGTCGGTTTCGCTTTTCTTGGAAGAAACTTCGGACTGAAAACAGCCTACGTCACCGTTCTCTCTTCGGTACTATTAAATGTTTTTGAGCATCTTTTCCCGATGTCAGGACCGCTGACCGATCAGATTTCGCTGGAGCTTTGCTTTGCGATCTTGCTGCCGGCAATCGCAGCTGCCCTGCTCTTTTTCGAGAACGCCTCCGGAGGCGGGACAGACATCATCGCCATGATCATCAAAAAGTACTCCACGATGAACATTTCCACCGCTTTGCTGCTCTGCGACCTGCTCATTGTAGTTATGGCATTCTTCGTTTTTGACACTCTGACCGGACTTTGTTCCATCCTTGGGCTGATGGCAAAGACACTGGTCATCGACAAAGTGATCGAACGCATGAAGCTGAACAAGTTCTTTACTATTGTATGTGATTATCCAGAACCGATTTGTGATTTTATTACAGGAGAACTCGGTCACACTGCAACCACTTATCATGCCGAGGGAGCCTACTCTCATACACAGAGAACCGTTATTTTGACCGTTGTCGATGTCAATCAGGCAATTCTGCTGCAGCGTTTTATCAAAAAAAATGAACCCACTGCTTTTATTACCGTTACCAAAAGCAGTGAGATCATCGGAAAGGGATTTTCCAATTACATCTGAGTTCCCTTATTTTGGCATATTCGCCTGAGAGTAGAATTCTTCATAATATTAAGTCCTCCCTGCACCAGAAGATATTCTTTTCCATTTACCGATACTTCCTGATACAGGTAAAGTGGACATTCACAATCCGCTTCGCTACTTGCTCATGAACGCAGTCGCTTCGCGACCTGTCAGTGGGAGCTTTCAACTCCCACTGACATAAGCATCCCCCCCTCACCCACCGCTTAGTGCTCTGCACACTTGAAGCGGGGGGAATGCTTCTCTGCGTTCAAACTCCGTAAGATATTCCAGAACCTCCTGCTTTTTCAGCTCTGAAACTGATCCCAGTTGGTATTTTCCAAAATTTCTTTAAAATCAAACTCAATATCTCTGAGTTTATTGTACCATACCGTCCCCAGTGCATCCGGCGAGCGATAATTCTGCGAGGAACAGATGATCACCGGTATCGGATGCTCTCTTTGTTTCATCTTTTCCAGCAGAATAAATCCTGCCTCTTCATTTTCCTTTTCTCCTTTCGCCAGTGGATAGTGCATGTCTGTAACAATCAGATCCGCTTCGCTTGTCTCCAGATATTCCCATAAGGCCTCCTGATGGTCAAACATCACAATATTTTCCACACCACAGAACTGTAAAGCTCTTTTTATATGTATCGATTTTACAGCTGCATCATCAACGATCACTGCCTTCAGATCTCGAATTTTCATTTGTTCTCCTTTCTTTTTCCAGATATTTTGCCACTAAGCTTTGTCTTCGGGTTCAGTCCTTTTTGACCGGAGACACGATCTGCTTTTCTTTTTCCGACAATCGATATTGCATACCCCTGTCTCCTCCCTCATGACTTTTACTGTTTTAGCTTTTCCAATCTAAAATCTGATTTTGTCTATAAAAATCCTAATTATAGTATATCTTCACCGAATATGTTCGTCAATGGTGATCTATTACTACTTCTTCCGGTGAAACATCAACCTTTTTTAATGCATACAAAAAGCTTTGTAAGAATTATTTCAATTTCCTGCCTCTTCTGTGCTATACAACGATTACTGTTGACAAAATGTGCATCTGATCCTAAAATATTCCGGGCTGCCATACTTTGCTCGATTCTCTGCAAAAAATTTGTCTGATGCATAGAACAGACATCAGCTATTATAAAAAACTGTTTCAGACAGTCGGGAATATCTTGCGGATGATAGAAAAAGATAATCTGACCAAGTACCTGCTGTTTCTGGAGGATGTCTTCCCATATATGGAGAAATACCAGTACAAGAAAGGTATGAAAGAGATTATCCTGGAGATGAAGCAACTTTTGAAAGACAATGAAAATATTGCCGTTACCGACTGCTTTATACCAATAACAGCATTCCCCAAATCAACAATTATGCTGCCTTATTGACAGAATTGCAGGAACCGGAACGGGCAATGGCTGCTCTCCGGAAACTTGCCCAGACCATCAAAGAATACAACTCCGATACCTGTCTGGACTATGCCCTGGTACAGGAATCCAGAGCTTTAAACGATGAAATGGAGATGCTTGTCAAGGATGCTTTGACGAGTTAATTTGTAAAAGTATAAAACTCTAACAATGGGGAGGTTCCCCTCCCCATAAAATTTTTTCTTAAAACTTACACAAAAAACTTGACAAACCCGGTTTTTTCGTAATTTCTTTCGGATTCTTCTATCGTCTATTTTTTGATCTTCACAGATTTCTTCTGCCCCTTTCCTTTGAACAGACGCTTGTAAGACTTCAGTTGTTTCTTCGGTACTTTAATAACGCATTTTCTGTTGATGCCTGTGAGAGCACCTTTTCCGACTTTCTTTAATTTTGTACTCTTCACAGTAATCTTCTTGAGGTTCTTGCAATTCTTAAAGGCATTCTTTCCGATAGAGGTTACATTCTTTCCAATCGTTACGCTCTTTAACTTTTTGCAGCCTTCAAAACTGCCGGTTCCGATCTCTGTAACCGTGTCAGGAATTACAACTGTCTGCAGCTTCTTACTGTTCTTAAATGTTTTTGCCGCAATGCCTGTCACCTGATACTTCACATTGTTAATTGTAACGGTTTTGGGAATTGTAACCTTCTTTGCCTTTTTCTCCTTGGCAGACAGCTTTGTAAGCGTTACTGATGGCTTACTTTCAGAACCATCTGATTCTGTCACCTTAAATTCCCTGCCTGTTTTCTCTTTCAGAGATGTTCCAGCCGCAGGCACATCTGGTTTCGGTCGTGAATAGTTACAGTGCAAGGTAAAAGGAATTGAGATATTTTGACGCAAGTCTTCATCATAAGCTCCGAAAACATTTAATACATCACCGCCACTACCAAAGCTGATTGCATTCCACTGTTCCTGTGTGCCTGTATAATATACATCTTTTAATCCGCTACAGAACCAAAATGCAAGATCCCCTATGCTCGTTACACTCGACGGGATCTCTATACCGGTTAACCCGCTGCAGTCATAAAATGCATAATACCCTATGCTCGTTACACTCGACGGGATTTTTGTGTTTTTACAGCCCTGTATAAGAGTATTCGTCGCTTTTTTTATAATGGCATTACAGTTATCTCTGCTGTCATAGACCTCATTGCCAGCTTCTACGTTTATACTTGTTAACCCGCTACAGCCAGAAAATGCAGCTTCCCCTATCTTCGTTACACTCGATGGGATCTCTATGCCGGTTAACCCGCTACAGCTAGAAAATGCTTGATCCCTTATGCTCGTTACACTCGACGGGATCTCTATGCCGGTTAACCCGCTACAGCCAGAAAATGCAAAATTCCCTATGCTCGTTACACTCGACGGGATTTCTATGCTGGTTAACTCGCTACAGCCAAAAAATACTTCATTCCCTATGCTCGTTACTTTAATATCCTTAATTTTCGTGGGTATTTCTACAGCTCCCTTTGCATTATAATCACACCTTGTTATTTCCACATATTTTGTTTCATCCGGTTTCTGATAAATGCAATAGGACAGATATCCTTCTTTTCCATCCTCAACCTTTGTATCTTCCGTTTCTGCCTGATCTGCTTCCAGCTCCGGCTTTTCTGCCGTTTCCTGTTCTGCTGCTGTATCTACAGTCACGGCTGTTTCATTCTCCGAAACGGTCTCCGCAGATACCGGTACTGAACTGCAGATCACTGCTGCAGTCAATGCCATTGTCAACATTTTTTGTACGTGTCTCTTTTTCATTTGGTCCCTCCTGATCTCTTTTTATATGATACTGAAAGTATTTTAGCTTTTATCATGTATCTTCGATACATGACAGCACACGTTCGGGTGAAACTTCTTCTCCACGAGATGCGTATCCCCTTTTTAGATAAATCTGTTTTAGTATATATTTCACCTGCAGACAAGTCAAGCTTTCTTTCGTTTTTCTTTTATGTGTTTTTTCTAAAAAATATAAGGAAAATAAGGCTTTCCACACTTTTATAATAGTATGATGCCAGGGTCAAAAGGTCTAAATCTTGACATAGGACCATTCCTCGGCTGTTTCAATTCTTCTACCACATTAGGAGCATCATACATTGGCAAGCCTAAATCTCTCTTTACCTCTGCGATATATGCGGTATGTACTTTGAAGCCGTATTTAGCTTCTATGTACTCCTTTATCATTTTGTAGGTCACTCGTTCTTTGGGCTTATAGCTTTCCGCTCTTTTAGCAATATTATCAAGTGGAACTTTTCCCTTACCCTCGCCAAACTCGACTTTTACGTTGATATGTCCGTCTGGCTTTTTGTGGGAAAGCAGTACTACCGTCTCCACGTGGGTCGAGACGATGCCGTGAATGTCGACACAACACGGGAACAAATCTACCCCCGCAGTACACGGGAACATATCAAGCATTTTCATTTAGTCATAATGATATTGTGCTGTAATGAATGGATGCAAAGCGCTAAGTAAAGCATTTCCTCCGTTCATCTGCACATATCTGATTAGCACTTCAGCCAGGTATTTCTTCTCATCACCGGAAGAATAAATCTTTTTACGCAGTCCTTTTTCGTCACGAAATTCATAGTGAAAATCTGATGCCATCTCATAATCAAGGCTATATTTTTCAAATCTTCCGTCTTCTTTTACAAACACAGAGAGAAACCATATTCCCTGATTATCCAATTGAATCGTTAGTCTCCATTCTCCTAGAGTTTTGTCATGCCAGGCATATCTTGCACCGGCGTGATGCTCTCTTTTTATGCCTTCATATCCCTGAATGTAAGCCAACGAATATGCTTGACCACCGGAAATCATCGGATGTGGGGAAGACGTTTCTTTCTTCCCTATATCTTCCTTTTTCAACAGCAGCTTGGAAAGCTTCGTAGCAAAAGATGTACCTGTCTTGTTATTGCAATTTTTGGAAAAACTTTTCTCCACTTTCTGCGTTAATTCCGGATATTCCGGCTTGTCTTCGTAGTGGAGCAACGTGTTCATCAGATAATACAGACTGCCGCTTGCAATTGCGTGATAAATCAGCACACCATTGCAAGCATAATCCGCTCGGATCTCCATACAGATCCCGTAAAGCAAGTCTGCCTTTGTGCCGCACAGTGCAGACCCCAGCGAATAGGCGGAACCCTGCTTCCATGCCAGAACTTTCGGCAGAAACCCAAGCGTATAGGCTTCCTTCATGAAACCGTTATAGATCAGCTCTTCTAACGCGCGGTGGGTTGTGTTTTCCTTATAAGCCGAATAATTGCGACACCATTGGTTCAGTTCTTTATCCCGATACAGAACTTCCATTAGAACGACATATTTATTGCAGAATGCGGTCACTGCAGTTTCAATATCCGCTGTTAGCGGATCAGAGGAAGCGGCTCTGCGCTGTATAGGGGGAACGGCCCAATCCGTCCAATATTTCTTGATTTCGTCCCGATTCAATATAGGAGTACACCCGCCGACACGATCGAAAGTTCCGGCTCTTTTCCAGCATACCTCGTGAAATTCGTCTGCGATGTCGATGAATTCCTTTGGAAGATATGACATCGCCTGCGCCTTGATTTCCAGCATGGCGGAATCAAATTTGTCATAAACCCAGCCACTATACGATCCCGTCTGCACAGCGTAATAGGTCCAGGCGATCGACCCGGCGATGGCTCCCGTGGTATCGCAGTCACCGCCGATTGAAATTACATTCCGGATGGCATCTTCAAAATTCTCAGATTCCAGAAAGGCGACAATTGCCTGTGGAACCGAGCCCTGGCAAGAGCCGTCAAATTTGTAAGTCTCCCGTAAGGAATCGAGCGTAAAATCCAGATTGTAATAGTGTTCGCTTATGTACTGCCCGATCTCTTCCTTTGTTCTTCCGCATTTCGCCAGAAATACCGCAGCGGAGACAGCTTCTGCTCCCTTGATACCCTCCGGATGATCATGTGAGACGCTGGCACTGGCACGTGCCAATGCCAACGCCTCTTCCATCGTAACGGCTGCCAGCCCACAGGGAGAGACGCGCATTGCAGAGCCATTTCCATAGCTTCCGTAGGGCTTGGGATTTTTCTGGCGGAGCCACTTAGCAAAGCTTCCGCCGTAAGCTCCTGTCGGATGGGGATACCGCCGTCCGAAATCCTGCATCACCTCAATCAGAAATTTCTGAAAACCCTTTCCATTTTCGCCCCGCTTGAATTGCTCTTCACGGCTCAGCAGGATTGCTTTCGCTACTGCCACTGTCATAATTGTATCATCGGTATAATCGCATCCCGGTGAAAAAAGCGGAAATTGCTTTGTTATAATATTATTGAATTCATATTTTGAACCGACGATATCGCCAATAAATGCACCGTACATGTTTTGTTCCCCCTTTTTATTTGCTGATATCGGAATTATTGCATATCAACTTAAGCTTATGGTCCCCCGTAAAGCGACCTTTTGCCAAAAAATTCTATTCCATTCACCTGAGCAAGATGCAGAAAAGTAGCTTCCTATTGGAAATCAGAGGCTTCCCTATCCTCCGGTGAGAACTCCACCCGCACCTTCTTGAAGTCGATTTCTCCATTGGAAAGCAATACAACCGTCTCAACGGTACTTTCGTTGTCCCAACAAAGTTCCTGTGTCTCCCTGTCTCCAAAATACACCGGAAAACGGAACTTTATGTGCTTCAGGAATCTGCCATCTGGCTGCTCCTGCTCGTAAATGTCCACCTGTTCCACAAAGCTGTTAAGAAATTCTTTCTTCTCCAGGTCGGTGAACTTATCATATAGTTTATCAAAATATAAAAGAAATTGATAGACGTTTTCTTCTGATATTTTCTGTTGCTGAATATTCAGCAGGCGGTTCTTGACTTCCTCTATACTGTTCTCCACGCCTTCAATCTCATCATACAAACGGTATAACCTTGTCTCCATATCCTGATATTTCTTCTCATAAAATTTATCCATGATATCCAGATTGTCCATCTGCTGTCCAAGTCTTGCTTTTGCTCCGGTCAGCTGCCTGTGCTGCTTTTCCAATCCTTCAATCTCTTTTTCTATTTCTTCTGTATCAATTCTTGAACCGATTTTATTCAGAATTGCTTCTTCAAATTTAGGATTCTTCACCAGCTTCCGAATAACTTCTTCCACTGCATTGTTAATCTTCTCCTCACTCCATTGTTTACGATATCCACATTTATGACCATCTACCAGGCGACGATGTTTGCAGGCATAATAGAAATAATCCTTATATAAAGTTCCGTCTTTCTTTTTCTTTCGGTTCACGTTTCCATACATACCACTTCCACATAACGGGCATCTCAATATTCCAGATAAAATATGCTCATGATCGAGACTATGTGTCTTTTCATATTTCACACCTGTTTTTTCCCGTTTTTGATGTGCCAGCTCCCAGTCTGTTTCTGAAACAATCCCTTCATGGATACCATCGTGCAGCATATAATTTTCCTGCTTTACAATGCGGTATTCATTTCTTGTACCAGAAACTTTCTCGTTTTTCCTTCGTCCATAAGCCAGCTTTCCACAGTATACCGGATTATCCAGAACGCCTTTTATAAATGATGCGGCAAATGCGTCCAGTGTATTATTCTGTCGTTTTTTCTTTTTATATCCATGCTGGTTCAGCCATGCGGCAATCGCAGAGATTCCCATATTGGTATGAATAAATTTGTTATAGATCAGACGAATAATCTCTGCTTCGTCCTCTGCAATCTGCAATTCTCCATTTACTAATTCATAACCATACGGAGCAAATCCACCATTCCATTTTCCTTCCCTGGCTTTCTGCTTACGTCCTTCCATTGTCTGAACAAGGATATTCTCTCGTTCGATCTCTGCCACCGCAGACAGAACAGAAATCATCAGCTTTCCACTATCTTTTGAGCTGTCAATTCCATCTTCTACACAGATCAGATTCACTCCAAAATCCTGCATCCTCTGCAGAGAGTTTAATACATCTGCTGCATTACGACCGAATCTGGAAAGCTTGAACACCAGTACAAACTGTACCTCATCTGTTCCATTCTCAATATTATCCAACATTCTCTGAAATTCCGGTCTGCCCTCTACGCTCTTTCCAGACTTACCTTCATCTGAATACTCATTTACGATTTCCATATTCTGAAATTCCGCATATCTCTTGAGTTTTTCTTTCTGAGCATCCAGACTGTAGCCATCTACCTGCATGGTTGTGGATACTCTGGTATATATATCGCATTTAATCTTTTTATTCTTCATAATCTTCCTCGCAGTATAACTCTGTTTTATTGTCCCAACCTTATTTTAGTACTTGTTCCAACTATTTTCAATACTTATTTTCCGTATTGACGCATTTCTTCGCCAATCGTATAATTAAGTTAGATACAGAGCATTTCTGTTATCAAAATATTGCCCGCCCACCATTGGCGACTTATAAATGATTGGCTCGAAAATATTGTTCGCTTACCGGAAGCGTCTAATAAATGTCCGGCTTGAAAATTATTTAGAAATAATTTCTGTTTTTGATATTGTGTTTTTATCACACATTGCATATACTATAAATACACAAAAAAGCCAAAAAAGAGGAGGTGTTAGTATGGCTACTTCAAGTATTACTCATAATTTTGTCGTATCCAATCCAAATAGCGTAAAGCGTTTTGTCGCAGCAATTGACGAAGCCGACCGTGACCGCACACCAAAGCAGACACTTCCCGGACGTCAGTTAACGAACCCACAGGAAATCTTAGCTTTAATGTCAAAAAGGAAGAAAAAACATGTCTGATAAATATTTTACCGTTAATATTCGGGCATATTTGGATAAAGACGAACCGACATATATCGGAGAGGAAAGTCTTTACGACTTACTCTCCGATTTTTCTTGTCCCAAAAATCCCGATGTGGAATACTTTTTATTACATAATGCGATTGAGTTTACCAAAAAAGATCAATCTATCACTTATCTGGTATTTGATGCTGAAGATGCTTCACTGGTTGGTTATTTTTCACTTACAATAAAACCAATCTCTGTCCGTGCTTCAAATATCAGCAAGACAATGGCAAAAAAACTGTCCCGTGTCAGTATTTTGGATGAAGAAACACAATCCTATACTACCGCAGCTTACTTGATCGCCCAGTTGGGAAAGAACTATTCTCTTCCAAAGGAAAAACGAATTCCTGGAAATATTCTACTGGGATTTGCACTGGAAACCATATCCAGTCTCAAATATTCCGTAGGTGGCGTTATGGAGTTTCTTGAATGCGAAGATAATGAATTTCTTCTGAGCTTTTATACGCAGAATCATTTCAAGCCATTTGATACGCGTATTACCGCTTCTCAGAATAATGAGCCACACACTCTGCATCAGCTTTTAAAATTTATTTGATTTAAAAATGCATGAAAAAAGCGACAGTCTGATTTACATTTTGTATTTCAGGAAACTGCCGCTTCTTTTTCTTCCTTATTCTGTTTTTCTTCCTCCAACTCCCGGAGGACTTCAGCGCCGTACTTATCAATCATCCGTACCAGAAAATCAATGCACCGCTCAAATTCAATATTCTGTTGCATAAGCTCCTCCCGTTATTGTTTTGATCTGAGCTTATTTTACAGAACCTGCCGGAAAACCACATTGAATAGAAATTGATTGTAAATTGACACAATCAATTTAAAAATATCCGCATTTTCTTGAATCGAATATATGTTCGTGTTATGATAGATATACTTAATCTTAACTACGAAAGGGGAATTTCTATTGAATCGATGCGATTTTTCTTCTATTAGCACTTGCTTAAAAAATCATATCAGCGAAAGTAATCAAATGAGTCAGCCTGATTTTTTATACGAATTATTTGAAGATTTTATGGATGATCCGGCAAATCAGGATTTTTCTATGGATAATGGTCTGGTTTGTCGTTGGCTGACCGGTCAAGCAAAGATCAGTCCCAAAATATCTGCCTACTATTCCAAACCCAGTAATCAGAAAAAACTGGCAGAAACCATTCACCAGAATCTGCTTCCATTGATGTCTGACTGCAATATGGCTATGCAGGATATATACACATTATTTATACAAGATGACACCATCTCCGATGCCAAAAAGAAAAATCTGGCTTCTCTGTACAAACCAGCCAGCTCACGTCTGCTTTTTCTTGCAAAGCTGATTTCTTTTGGCATGGAGCGACAATTTATCAAACGTGATACTAAAAATCAAAAATTACTTGCCGGAGGTGCCCTGTCACCCATTGTGCTGGATTATATTATGGACAGTGAGGTTCCGAAACCATGCCGTCATTTTATCGGAAGAGATAAAGAACTAGAAGAATTATATACCATGCTTGAGGAAAACCGTCATGTTTTTCTTTGCGGAATTGCCGGTATTGGTAAAAGCGAACTTGCCAAAGCCTACGCAAAACATTACAAAAAGCATTACACTAACATTCTATATGTAGAATATACAGGTGATCTTCATCAGGACATTACTGACATGGATTTTATTGATGATCCACCAGAAATCAGCGAACAGGAACGGTTTCAAAGACATAACCGTTTTCTGCGTTCCCTGAAATCCGATACTCTGCTTATCATAGATAATTTTAATGTCACAGCTACACAGGACAGTTTTCTGTCAGTAGTATTAAAATACCGCTGTCAGATTTTATTTACGACCAGAAGTAATCTGAATGAATACTGTACTTTTCAATTAAAAGAAATAAAGGATATAAACATTCTTTTCCAACTGACATCTGCATTTTATTCAGAAGCAGACAAGTATCGTTCGACCGTCGAAAAAATCATAGAGACCGTACACTATCATACTTTTGCTGTAGAACTGGCTGCAAAACTTTTGGAAAATGGAATTTCAACTCCAGGTCAGTTATTAGCAAAACTTCAGGAAGAAAGAGCATCTCTCGATAATGAAGATAAAATTAAGATAATCAAGGATGGTCAAAGCAGTAAAGCCACTTATTATAGTCATATCCATACTCTATTTTCACTATATGCTTTATCCCGAAAACAGCAGGATATCATGTGCAATTTGTGTTTTCTTCCTTACACTGGTATTTCTGCCCGCATATTCGCCAAATGGCTGGAACTGCCTACCTTAAATGAAATTAACGACTTGATTGAAACTGGTTTTGTGCAGACAACTACACGTCACACAATCTCCCTGCATCCTATGATTAAGGAAATTGCCCTTTCAGAGACAAAACCATCTGTAAGTAGCTGTCACATATTACTGGATTCTTTACAGAAAATATGTTTAATGCATGGAATTGAAGTCGATTATTACAAGAAGCTGTTTCAGACAGCAGGAAACATCATAGAATTGATTGAAAAAGATGATATACCAAAATATCTACTTTTTCTGGAAAATGTTTTTCCATATATGGATAATTATAATTACCAGAAAGGTATGAAAGAAATCATTCAGGAATTAAAAAATTTTTTGAAGCCTAAAGACATTGGCACCGATTCTGACCGGGCATTGTTACTGGATTTTCAGGCTACTCTTGAAATCAAGCCAGAAAAAGCAATAAAACTGGAAAAGGATGCACTTGCCCAGATAGAAAATATCACTGCTGACAATGCTCGCCTTGTTTCCAACCTTCATGCCAATCTCGGTGGACTTTACCGCATGAACGGTCATCCCGATCTTGCAAGAGAACACATGGAAAAAAGTATCTCACTGCTTGACCAATTTAACCTGCTTCATATAAATGACAGCATACCTCAGATTGCCAATTATGCAATGTTCCTGACAGAACAGCAGGAACCCGAAAGAGGCATCTCTGAATTGCAAAAATTATCCGGCATCATCAAGGAATACCATTCCGATGACTGTCTGGATTATGCCAAAGTACAGGAAACCCTTGGAACCATTTATCTGATGACTGCCAATCTTCCGCAAGCCAAAACACATTTTAAAAGAGCTTTCAAAATATATGAAAAGATCTGGGCTGATGAACCAGAAATGATTGAAGCAAAATATCAGGAAATTCAGGAGTTATATCCACAGATTGGATTTTGCATTGGAAAAAATCTATCCGGTCTTTTAACAAAATAAGCATAATTTACGGCGGGCAACTTGCCCGCCGTTATATTCAACTATTCGTCAAATAAATATATGCATCTTCCAAAGTGATATCATTATCCAGGACACAATTCTCATTTGGCTTTCCTTTGCTTAATACTTTCATATGAATTCCATTTTCTACATACTGCTTAGATGATATAGAATAATTGGCTTCTAACAAACGGGCTTCTTCTGCATTTTGTACCGTACAATTCCAAACACAGCCCTTTGCATTTTCCAGCAACCCACTCACGCTTCCAGAATATAAAAAACTTCCCTTTTTCATAATGGCAAGCTGTGTACAGGTTGCTGCTAAATCTTCTACTACATGAGTGGAAAACAGCACAGTTCTATCCTTTGAAAAATCAACCAAAAGATTGCGGATCCTGATTCTTTCTTCCGGATCTAACCCGGTGGTAGGTTCATCAATAATCAAAAAATCCGGATTATTAAGAAGTGCCTGTATGAGTCCGACACGTCTCTTCATACCACCAGATAATTGCCGCATTTTTTTATTCTGATGCTCTGTAAGAGAAGTCTTTTCCAGATAATAGGTAATTCTTTGTTCGAGGTCATTTCTGGCTACTCCTGACAGTCCCCCCATATATACAAGACATTCTTTCACCGTAAGATTCGGATATAAGTCGATTTCCTGTGGAAGATAACCAATCTTTTTCTGTATTTTCTCATAATTTCCCTCGTTATACAGAATTCCATCAAGGGAAACCATTCCTTCCGTTTGTTTTAAAACAGTTGTAAGAACCCTCATCAAAGTGGTTTTTCCAGCACCATTCTCACCCAAAAGTCCGTAAATTCCCTTAGGTATTTCAAGAGATGCCTTATTTACTGCAACTACACCATTTTTAAATCTAACTGTTAAATCATTTATTCTAATACTCATAATCTATCCCCTTTTCTTTAAAGTCATTGGTAATACTGCAAATAAAAACAGCCCCGCTATAAAAGACACAAGCGTTCCATAAATCCAACTCTCGGACATTAATTGAGTAGGTTCACAAAAGCTGAAAGAAAACAATCCCAGATTTCCGAAAAATGAACTTCCCGCTTTTGATATAAGTCCAATGACAATTCCAAATAAACATCCAATACCTGCCCACATATTTCGAAGCAATGTACACAAAATCACAGAGCATATACTCCAAAGCCAGATAGTTCCAAACATTGCAATGAAATATAAAAGAAATATCTGAATACCCGAAATGCCTTCGTTTACACTGCCCGGTTTTTGCCAGAAAAACAAAACATATCCAACACAGGAAAGTATTAATAAATATAATATTTGAACGCCCACTCTCTGCGATATTACTTTTAACTGCTTTTTTTGATCATACAAATGAAATACATCGGCACGCTTACTTTTTACTTCCATCAAATATGTGTCACTACAAAAAATAATTGTTAAAAATGCTATTGGCGACTGAATCGCTGAACCGATTTCTTCATAGTATATAATCGGATGAATAGCACACAATATCAGTATAAATGCACATGAATAAAAAATCTTATATAACGACAGGCAGTTTTTTAGTTCCGTTTTCAATGAACCCTCCTCCTTTTCCAGATTGTAACAGAAATACATACTAATATAACTGATGAAATTACAAGAATAATCTGATTTATGTTTGACATTTTGGCTACATGTGTTTCAAAAAATCTGCCAGGGAATCGCACCATAATAGAGAACGGTCTCATATAATAAATATCATTCTTCATGGTCAGCATATTTGAATATATAATGTGTAAAAACAAGATTGGTGCTGCCGGAAGCGGATTTTTAAATATTAATGCTGTAATTGTATAGACACAACATATCATCAAAAGATTCGGAACAATATAGATCAGAGAATTCACGCAAAAATCAATTGGTGTTACTGGAAAGCCCGATTCTAAAGACGTTTTCAAACACAGCATAAAGAATATAACATTCAAAATCACTAATACTCCCAGCATACTAATGAATCCGCTTATTACTTTCCCACATATATATTGGATTGCCGTAACAGGCTTTGTATGTAATAATTCATAGGTACTTTTTCGTGTATCCTGAATAAATAAAAATGATAGCAAGACTGTTGCAAAAAAGGCCATATGCAATCCTGCAAAATCCGTAAATTTTTTGGCAAAGTACCAGGAAAAAGAATGTTCGGATAATTTCCGCTCGATATAATGATTGATTTCTTCTGCTGTCCCCTTATGAATTTCAAGGTCCTCATAAGCATATATTGCATTATAATAGCCATATTGGGATTCCAAAAACTCAGAAGCAGTCTTTACATCCATATTCTGAATTTCTTTCATTACATGATCTGCTTCCTGCCTGCTAAATCCAAAACCATTTTTGGAGGTGTCCATTAACGTCTCTTTGATCGTATCTTCCCACTCCCTTCTTCTTTCTTTATCATCAGATGTGGGAATGTACCCATCCATGACATCAGCATCTTCCAATGCTACGTCATTTTGTGTGATCTGTTCATTCTGTTTGATATAATGAATTTGCAAATACGATGACAGACATTGATACATACTGGCAACTATAATAATCAAGCCAATCCACAAAACAGGGTTCTTTAAATAATCAAGTATACTTCTTTTTATGATTGTTTTCATTGTATCTCTTCCTTTCTTTATTTCTTTAACAACATCATACAAATCAATTCTCAATAAATTCACAACAAAAAAGACTAAAACCACTTTATTTGTGATTTCAGCCTTATAAAGTATTTTTATTCAGCTTTGAAAAGAGCTTCTACATGAGCACCGCCTTGTCTGGCATTATATATTTTCAAATTTCCTCCATGCTTTTCACAGAAAATACGAGAAATATACATACCAAGGCCAAAATGCTTTAAATCATCTTGTGGATTCTTATGATAAAATGGCTCTGTTACTTTTTCCTCAGTATCCACAAATCCTATTCCATCATCTTCAACAGAAATTATAAGAAAACCATCCTTTTTCTTTATCTGCAAAGCAATACTTTTTTGTGCATATCGAACCGCATTTTCCAGTAAGTTGTCTGTCACTTCCATGACAAGTTCCTCATTCACTTTCACAATGTTTTGTTCCTGCACTCTTTCTACCTTACATAATTTACTTTCCTTCTTGGACAGCATGGCAGCTTCTGCCTCAATCTTTTTTGCCAGTTCCGATAACTCTATCTCTGAGCATTGCAGTTCCCTCTGTTCTAAATGGGACATTTTTCTCATGTTTTCCGTGAAATGCTCTATACGGTCAATCTGATACATGCCTGTTTGTAAGATATCAATAACATCCTCTGTTTTTATACTCTCGGCAGAAACAAACTCTAAGAGCATTTCCTGATACCCACGCAATATGGAAAGTGGAGAACGTATATCATGTGCAATTGCATTCCGCAAAGCCTTCTCGTCATCAATCATTCGCCACATCTTTCTGTTGTTATCTGCTAAATCACTTCGCATCATTTCAAATTCTTTACACAAAGTTCCCATCTCATCTTTATTTTCATAGGACACATGAAAATCCAGTTCATTATCTGCAATCATTTGTGAGGCATCTTTTAGTTCCTGTAGAGGTGTCTTTAACTTATTTTTATAAAAAAAGAATACCGCAACAACACTCCCAACAATCGAAAAAATCAGTACCGAATATGTTTCCATAAAGTCACACATTTCCGAAAGATGATAGTCCAAACGATTCATCTGCGATTGATTAGGTCTTGATATCTCAATCTCGTATTTCTTTCCATATTGCTGAAACACGTCCGTATAATCTGCATAATCAATATATTTTTCCCATATTTTATTCTGCATATTTCCTGCAAAATGAACTGTAAATCCAGATAACAGAAATGCTGCCGTTAAGCTGATCACAAAATAAAGCAGAATTGTTTTTTTCAGTGACAAGTTTCTTATTTTTTCCATCGGTATCCAATCCCCCATACAGTTTCTATGTATTCTTTTTCTGAATAATCCGCTATTTTTTTCCTTATACGCCGTACTAATTCCGTTATCGTTCTACTGTCCCCTTCCGCATCATATCCACAGACTTGTGCATATATACGTTCTTTATCAAACACCTGCCCTGGATGCATGGATAAGAATTCAATAATCTGATATTCAATTTTTGTGAACTCCATCCTGTGTCCGGCTATAGCTACTATTTTTTCAGAATAATCAATCAGCATTTCATCCATGAAACGGTATTCCGTTTTTTGTTGATGCCTTTCTTCTCTCTTTATGTTTGTGACAATCCTTGCTTCCAACTCCCGAAGACTAAATGGTTTCGTAATATAGTCATCCCCACCCGAAAGCAACCCATTAATTTTATCATCTTCATCAACTCTTGCTGTTAGAAACAAAATCGGGCATAACACTTTACTGCGTATCAGACGACATACTTCAATCCCATCCATGCGTGGCATATTGATATCCAACAAAATAATATCCGGTTTCATTTTTATTTTATTTAATGCTTCCATTCCGTCTGTAGCCGTAATGGTTTCATATTGTTTCATATCAAAATAACTACAAAGCATTTTCACCAATTCTTTATCATCATCGACAACTAAAATCTTGTATTTCATCCAAACCACCTCCAGTATCCATATTATACGATAAAAAACAATGAAATCACAACAAGAGTACATGAAGAATGTACGCACAATATATCTTTTTTCTCAATTCCAGCTCAATTTCCACTCAATGTCTTTTACCTCCGATTTTCGTATGCTTATCTCACAGCAAAGCAGTACCACACCGGTATGACCTGCTGAATCAATCAATACGAAAACGGAGGTATTTTTTATGCGAGAACTCAAAAACACAAAAATCATCGCTGTAGATCATGGCTATGGCAATATGAAAACAGCAAACACCGTCACCCCAACCGGCATCAAAGCCTATGAAACTGAACCGATCTTCACCGGGAATATTCTGGAATACAACGGCATTTACTACCGGATCGGCGAAGGACACAAAGAATTTATCCCGGATAAAGCTATGGACGAAGAATATTATCTTCTGACACTAATGGCTATTGCAAGGGAACTGAATGTCTTTTCCATCCGTGAAGCAGATGTTCATCTGGCTGCCGGACTTCCTCTCACATGGATCAGAAATCAAAGAGAAGCTTTTCGTTCCTATCTGCTCCAGAATCCAGAAGTCCATTACCTTTTTAACGGCAAAGAGTATCATCTCCGCTTTGTGGGATGCAGCCTTTACCCACAGGGGTATCCGGCTATCGTAAACCAACTAGGAAATTTCAAGGGAACCAATCTCCTTGCAGATATCGGAAACGGAACCATGAACATTCTGTATGTCAACAATAAGAAAGCGCAGGAGAGCCGATGCTGGACAGAAAAACTTGGTGTAAACCAGTGCATGATTGCCGCAAAGAACGCTGTTCTGGACAAATTCGGAGTGAAAATTGAAGAATCCACAGTAGAACAGATTCTGCGGTTTGGAACAGCTGACATTTCAGCACCATATCTGGATTGTATCAGTTCTATTGCCAGACAGTATGTGGCAGAACTTTTTTCCACGCTCCGCAAATATGAATACAATCCTGACCTGATGCGCCTGTATGTAGTTGGCGGCGGTGGATGCCTGATCCGTAACTTCGGAACGTATGACAAATCACGAGTCACCATCATTGATGACATCTGCGCCACCGCCAAAGGTTACGAATCTCTGGCTTATATGAGCCTGAAAAGGAGGGGATAAACCATGCAGAACAATATCCGCAACACCAACCTGCGCTTTAATCTGGGCAAAGAACAGCAGCGGAGAGCCTGGGAATATTTACAGACAATGGACAGGCAGGATTTTAAATCTTACAGTCAGGTAATCTCTCTTGCACTGGTAGATTATTTTGACCGCTACTACCGCACACAGGCTGATCCTTATCTGGAAACAAGAGAACGGGAAGAACTTTTTGTGAAACAGATTGTAGATGCAGTGGAAAACAGTCTGAAACAGGCATTGCCACTTTTTCTTTCCGGACTGACTGCAGGCATGGCGCAAAGGGAGCCCCAAATCAGGGCGTCCTTTCCAACACCTGAAAATTCACAGCCAGATAGTGATGTAGACTGGGATTTTCTTGGAGAATAACTGATTGGAGGTGAACACATGACGGACTTTCTGACAGCAGACACCAACCTGCCATCTTATATGATGTTTCCCCGTTTTCTTCTGGACATGGAAATAAACGAAACTGCCAAAATGCTTTATATTATCCTGCTCGACCGGGCAAGGCTTTCCCAGAAAAATGAGGGCTGGTCAGATATCAATGGTCATGTGTTCATTTACTTTACAATTGAAGCACTGGCAGAAGTTCTCCATAAAAGCCAGATGACGGTTAAAACTGCTCTGGCAGTACTGGAAAAACAGGAGCTTATCTTCCGAAAACGGCAGGGCCCCGGACAGCCCAATCGGATTTATGTAAAACTCCCAAAAGAAACCATCCACTATACAGACAGATTTCTTTCCCTAAGACAGACAGAAAACTGTCCTATTGACAGACAGGATTCTTTCCCTGATACAGACAGAAAACTGTCTGGTAATAAGAAAGAGATAAAAAAGAACAATTTAGAAAAAAGAGGGAGTAAGGAGCCACTCTCACCCTATGGAAAATTTCAAAATGTTTTTCTGTCAGAAAAAGAGCTTGAAGATATCCGGCAGACAATCCCTGACTGGAAGGATTATATTGAACGCTTATCCGGTTATATGGCTTCTACCGGAAAGCAATATCAGAACCATGCAGCTACCATCATCAGTTGGGCAAGACAGGATCATCCTGCTTCCCGGCAAAGGAATTACGAAAGTGAGGAATACGAAACACTATGACAAGATTTACAGAAAAAGCAACCGCTATAACACCAAACAGAGAGATTCAGCCTGATGAATATTTTAACGAAACAGACCACCTGATCTACTGTTCCAAATGCAATACGCCAAGACAATGCCGGCATGAATTACAGGGAAAGGTTCTTATTCCTTCCATCCGCTGTAAATGCCAGCAGGAAATCTTTGAGCAGGAAGAGGCCCAGAGAAAACTTCATGAAAAACAAATGGAAATAGAGCATCTTAAAACCAGCGGCTTACAGGACAAAGCACTCTATGACTACACTTTTGCCAGGGATAACGGCATCAATCCGGAAATAAAACTGGCACACAATTATGTAAGTAACTGGGAAGAGATGAAAGCAAACGCTTCCGGATTTCTCATCTGGGGTGATGTAGGTACTGGAAAATCTTTTTTTGCAGGCTGCATTGCCAATGCCCTTCTGGAAAAAGGCGTTCCTGTACTGATGACCAACTTTTCCCGGATTCTGAATACCCTTACCGGAATGCATTTTGAAGACAGAAACCAGTTCATCAACAGCTTAAACCGCTACAGTCTTCTGATTATTGATGATCTCGGAATTGAGCGGAACTCTGACTTTGCACTGGAACAGGTATTCAATGTGATTGACAGCCGTTACCGCAGTAAAAAGCCCCTGATCATAACGACCAATCTCACTTTATCAGAGCTGAATAACGCCGCTGATATCGCACACAAACGAATTTATGACCGCATTCTAGAGAGATGTATTCCTGTCCGTATCAATAACCGGAATATCCGTCAGGACAACGCTTCCGCCAATTTGAAAGAGGCGAAGAAAATCCTGCTAAGCAATCCTGATTTGAACCAGAATTGAAACAACGGAGTATAACTCAATAGTTATTTCTCACTGGCAGTGGTGCTACTTTCTTTTCATATTCATCACCAGAAATATGCCACTGTCAGTTATCCGAAACTATAGTACTAGACCAGAAGATTTTGAAACCAAAATTGCCCGGATACGGGCATAAAAAGGAGGTGCCAGATATGGCAGATAAAAGGACAATAACACCAGAAGAAAAGGCACTTTTACAGGCAAAGCACCGTCAGGAAGAAGCTGAAGCAAGAAATCGGAAAAAAGAGCGTGATGCCAGAACACACCGATTAGTCCAGGAAGGAGCAATTCTGGAAAGTATTGTTCCCCATATTAAAGAAATGGATTTAGATTCCCTAAAACGGGAGCTGATGATCCGGTTACGGGGAATGTAAACGCACAAGTTCTACTCCCGAAGGGCGCACTTACTCACCACCTGATAAATCAGGCAGTGGTATCCCCTTCGGGGCTCGTGCGCTCTGCCGAGGGCTTTATCCGCTGTTGCAGGCAACATCGAAAGGAGGTGCCAGATATGGCAATTTATCATATGCAAGCCAAAGTCGTCAGCCGTGGTTCCGGTCGGTCTGCTGTTGCTGCTTCTGCTTATATGAGCTGTAGCCGCATGTACAATGATTATGACGGCATCCAGCATGACTATACCAGAAAGCAGGGGCTGATCTATCAGGAGGTGATGCTTCCTTCAATGGCTCCATTGGAATGGAATGACCGGGAACAACTCTGGAATGCTGTGGAAGAAAACGAAAAGACCAAAGACAGCCGACTTGCAAGAGAATTTGTTGTCGCACTCCCCGTTGAGTTGGATAAAGACAGCAATATTTCTCTTCTTCAAAATTTTATTCAAAAGAATTTTGTAGATATGGGAATGTGTGCTGATTTTGCCATTCACGATACAGATGGTCACAATCCCCATGCACACATTCTTCTTACTGTCCGACCACTAAATGAAAATGGAACATGGCAGTATAAAACCGAAAAAGAATATCTCTGTATCAAAGATGGAGAAGAAAAAGGATTTACTGCTTCTGAATTTAAAACTGCTCAGAAACAGGGATGGGAAAAGCAATATCGCTATAAAGTTGGGAAAAAGAAAGAATATCTGACTTCCTCTGCCGCACAGGAAAAAGGATATGAACGGATTGATAAACACCCCAAGAGCAGCCGATATGGCAGACAGAATCCTATTTCCGAACAATGGAACAGTGATGAACAACTCCATATCTGGAGAGCAAACTGGGCAGATGCCGTAAATAAAATGCTTGCACGTAATCAGATAAATGCCGCCATTGATCACCGCAGCTTTGCAGCTCAGGGAATCACCGAACAGCCAACCATCCATGAAGGCTACATTGCCCAGAATATGGAAAAGAAAGGCATGATAGCAGACCGCTGTGAAATCAACCGTCAGATTCGTGCGGATAACAAAATGCTCCGAGAATTAAAAGCAAAAGTAGCAAAACTGGCTGAAGCTGTAGAAAAGTCTATTCCAATAATTGCAGAAACCTTGGAAGCAATCCGAAATCACATGATTTTTACACAATATCATTTGCTCCACAATGAGATGCAAAAAGAAGTGATCTATGACTGGATGAATCATTTTAATCCAATACTGAATAAATACAACACAGTTAAAAAGGAACTCAAAGCTAAAGTTACGGAACGGAAAGAACTGAATGTGCAAAAGGATAAAACCAGTATTTTGAATCCCATCCGGCATATAAAATTAAATCAGCAGCTTACCACTATTACCGAAGAAATCGAAGAACTGAAATCACAGAAAGAACAGCTAATCTTCCAGGCAGAATGCTCTACCGATAAAGATATGACGAATCTATCCAAGAAATACGACCAGATGAATAACAATCTTGATATCCTAGATTCTCAGGACATCTCACTCAAAAAACATCTTGAAAAAGATGCCGCCGCTTTCCGGGAAGAAAAATTTCGTCCTGAACCTGAACAGTATACAGAATTGCTGGACACCAGAATCCAGATACGTCCTGATTTTCGGGATAAGCTAATCGAACAGCTCAAAGGTACTTTCGGTAAATATTATGACTATCACCGTCGTGATATTGCCGCCAATGAGGTAGATTATCTCAATGTGGAAGATCCTGATGTTTTTTCCCATCGTGCCTGGGAACTTGAATATCAGAGGAAACAGGAGATGCGGCGAAATCAGCCTGCCAGAGCTAAGAAAAGGTCCTATGATATGGAATTATAACCATTTTTAAACAGATAATGATTATTCCAGGGCTCTTTGAGCCACCTGTCCGGACTTTGAGAGCCACCATTCCGGAGAATGAGAGCCATATATTCCGG
>NZ_WQNP01000130.1:0-281 GCF_018783905.1 Ruminococcus sp. MCC718 | reverse complement strand
CCGAACACGATGGTTAAGACCTAATCGGCCGATGGTACTGCACTGGAGACGGTGTGGGAGAGCAGGTGGCTGCCGGATTATTACAAAAGATAAGCGGGCTTATAGCTCAGCTGGTTAGAGCGCACGCCTGATAAGCGTGAGGTCGGTGGTTCGAGTCCACTTAAGCCCATTGGCTTGTTGGACAAGCCTGAACTAAATAAAATATAACAACCAATATGGGGGTGTAGCTCAGTTGGGAGAGCACCTGCCTTGCAAGCAGGGGGTCAAGAGTTCGAATCTCT
>NZ_WQNP01000129.1:0-215 GCF_018783905.1 Ruminococcus sp. MCC718 | reverse complement strand
CCATTCCACTTTGCCTTATATTCTAACTGTCTTGTCAGCTCATACCATGATACATCACTTATAGACTTTGCCAAACGGTGATTTTTTACCATGTTTTTTATCTGCAAATCTTCCGAAACTATCACTTGGTTTTCGCTGATAATCTCATGGGACATCTTGTGCAGATAATCTTTTCTGGTATTTGTTATTTTTTCATGGCATAATGCTATCTTTTT
>NZ_WQNP01000128.1:0-242 GCF_018783905.1 Ruminococcus sp. MCC718 | reverse complement strand
AGTCCATACAACCTGCAGGAGAACACGTGAAGAATAGAAACAATATCCTGCACGAGTTCTTCTTGTGGTGATAGTTCTTCCTTGTTTACTATCACTATGGTCGTATGAAACTTCATGCAGAATTTTTCAAACCAATCATAGCCAAATCTGATAAATCTATCCTTGTGCGTTATGATTATGGTTTTGATTTTTTGTTCCATTACTTCATCCAATCATTTATTCCACTTCTTACGATTGTAATT
>NZ_WQNP01000127.1:0-301 GCF_018783905.1 Ruminococcus sp. MCC718 | reverse complement strand
AAGTTCCGAGTGGAAAATATTATGTATCAATTTTAGTGGAAACAGAACACGTGGAACTGCCACATATAAATCAAAATACAGGAATAGATTTAGGTATTAAGGAGTTATGTATTACTTCAGCTGGAAAGAAATACGAAAATCCAAAAATCATCAGAAAATACGAAAAGAAACTGGTGAAACTGCAAAGGCAGTTAGCCCATAAAGAGAAAAGAAGTCAAAATTACTGCAAAACAAAGAAAAAGATAGCATTATGCCATGAAAAAATAACAAATACCAGAAAAGATTATCTGCACAAGATGTC
>NZ_WQNP01000126.1:0-939 GCF_018783905.1 Ruminococcus sp. MCC718 | reverse complement strand
TTGAACATACCGTTGTTGCAGAGAGCATAACGTCCTTTTTCTTCCAGTTCATGGGCGTAGGCTTCCAGATTAAAATATTTCTTTCCTTTTTCGGAAAGAGCAGAAAATTCAATGTTATGCTCCAAGCGGTAACGGGCAACGTCCATGATGTTGTGACACTCTGGATAAAACAAAAATTCTTCGGATTCCTGCAACAAATCCTCAACACCGCCAAAATAAGGAATCAAGTCTTTGTATGCCTGCTGAACTTCTGGCGATAAATCCGTGTAAGCAAAGTATAGCTTGTTTAATCGTCTTACAGAAGTTGTCCTTACAATATCGCCAGCAAAGGGGAGCTTCATATCTGTGATTTGATAGTCTTTGCTGTCAGCTTCCACACCGAGCAGGTCACGGAACAGCTCATAATCAATGGGTAAATCAAACCAGCGAGAGGTTTTATCCTCTGCTGATTTGGTCGTTTCAATCAATACGCTACATTCTTCCATAGGCTTTACGCTCCAATAATCTTATTGAATAACTGTAACAATACGTCTTTTACGCCGGACGCATTGAATACAAGACCAACGGCTACTAAGGCAACTACCAAGAATCCGATAAGTTTGGAAAACTCACGCTTGAATCCCAAGTAGATACCGATAACAACAATCGCCATCAGCACAAGGCTCTGTGCGTTGCTTAAAAACCAGTTATAAAGGTTCTGTCCAAAATTCATACTTTCTTTTCTCCTTTCAGTTCCATCATTTTTCGGTCAGACTGTCTGCCAGCCTGTAAAATACACATGGCAATCACGCCAACTGTTCCACCTAAAGAGAAGAACAGGAAGTCAAATAATAATCGTTGCATTTTTCAATTCTCCTTTTCTAAAATCACATCTTCGGTTGATGTGGTCTGTTGTTCGATTATCTTGTAGTGCTTTTCCGTCAGTTTCGTGGATTTACG
>NZ_WQNP01000125.1:0-2541 GCF_018783905.1 Ruminococcus sp. MCC718 | reverse complement strand
AAATCGTTAAGGAAAGAATCGAAGGTGGTGCAAACGAAAAAGCAGTATGGAGACTTTTCATTAACTGCCCTTTCGTTTGCATCAATTTCGATTTTTTCTGGTTGAACAAAGCGCGTCAACTCTATATGGACTTTTAATTATGACACTCTATTTATAATAGGATAGCGTGTACACATAGAAACACATAGAATTTATAATTCAGTCCTGTATTATGACACCAGAAATAAGCCTCCCTAAGGAAGCTAAAAAAATATACAGTTATAATACGTTAACAGAGCATATGTGGTTTTGGTTTTATAAAATGTTGTTCTGTAGGCAGAGGAATAATCTTACCACCACAGGAAGAACACTTGCATATATCTTTATTATAAAGAAGACGGATAATGGCAGGTGCATCCATATCTTTCAGCTTGGAAATATATTTTTTGCAACCAAGGATGTTTCTGCATAGGGTAATCTTTTTCTTCTTATTTCTGGATGAAAGAAGACCATAGTGCCTGATACGTACAAAACGTTTTGGAGGAACATGCATTAAAAATCGACGGATAAATTCCTCGCCGGATATGGTGATCTCTTTCCAAAGCCCTTGGTTTTTGTAATCTTTAGCGGAAAAAGTAACTGTGGATTCTGTCATGTCTTTTATACGGTAGTTGCTGATAGCAATCCGGTGGGTGTATTTTCCAAGGTATCTGATGACAGAGTCGGCATCGTCAAATGGTTTCTTGCAATAAGGAATCCATTCCTTTGTATAGCAGGTATTTAACAATTCCTTGAAAGTATAGTAGTTTTTGTAAGGTGCAGCCGATCCATGAAATTCAAGCCTGTCATTTTCCCAGAGCTGCTTAAGTTCAGCCATATATTTTCCACGAAATATTTTGGAGATCACCTTAATCGGAAGAAAAAACTCTTTCCCGTTGTCTTTCCAATGATTTTTCACATCCAGCCCTCCACCAAGAACAATCGCATGGATATGAGGATGAAAATTCATGGTGCTTCCCCATGTATGGAGGATACAAATATAGCCGATATCAGTCCCAAGATATTTACTATCAGCAGCAAGTTCACTGAGAGTATCTGAAGCCGCATGATAAAGAGCAGTGTATAAGAATTTCTGGTTGCTGTAGATAATGGGATTAAGTTCTTCTGGAACTGTAAAAACTACATGGAAATAAGGAGCATCTAAGATATCCTCACGCCGTGCATCTACCCATTTTTCTTTTGGAAACTCCTGACACATAGGACAGCATCTGTCACGGCAGGAGTTATAGTGGACTGACATGCAGCCGCAGTCCTCGCATACGCTTACATTCACACCAAAGGCACCGGTTTTGCAATTCATGATGTGATAAGCGGCCTTTCGCTGAGCGGGAGAAATACTATGTGTGGATTCAAAAGATGGATAAAAACGATGAAAAACATCCTGAATCGTACAATCCTTACTCATGATTCACCACCTTCCGGGGTGTCGAACGGGCTGCGGATTCCAAGAAGTGTCTTGTTGCTCACATGAAGGTAAACATCTGTAGAGCGAGGATCAACATGTCCCAGAAGTGACTGGATATATTTTATATCTGTGCCACTTTCGAATAGGTGGCTGGCAAAACTATGACGGCACGCATGAGAGGAAACATGACGGTTAATGCCGGCGAGTTTAGCACTTTTCTTAAAGAACTGGTTAACACTGGCTATATCAAGATATCCACCGGACCAGGAACTTGGGAAAAGGATATCTTTAGGGCGACCACATTTGTACCAATACTCTGTGAGAAGGTCTAAATTTTTTTGAGACAGAATTGTATATCTGTCAATTCTGCCTTTGGTTTCACGAACATGAATTGTCATGTTGGTACGTGAAATGTCATCATAATGAAGATGAACAACCTCTGATACACGTAATCCGGAAGAATACATAGTTGCAATAATCGCTTTATGCTTCAGATTCGGAGTGGCGTCAATGATTGCATTTATTTCATCGCGGGATAGAACAGCAGGAAGATTTCGCTCTCTTTTCATAGCCGGAACAGTGTCATCATCCCAGAGAATCTTCAGCACCTTTTTATATAAGAACTTGATTGCAGACCGATAGTGATTGTGAGTTTCAGGAGACCTTCCTTCCAGACGTTTGGCAGTAAGAAAACTTTCCGCATCTTCAAGTGTAAGATCAAAAACATTTTTTCCAATCCAACGAAGGAAGTAACTGACATCAGAGCAATACAGTTGAATAGTTCTTTCACGCAGGTTACGTTTTTCCGCTTCATTGCGGATGGATTCAAAAATATCTTTATACATAATAAAACCTCCAGAATAAGTAGTGTTAATAATTACATCTACCTATTCGGAGGTGCGTTAGCGTCATAATTCCGATTGCGGAAGAGACTGGAAAATGTTATTCTTATCATAGGCAGTGGAGCTTTCTTAGTTCAGTTGTTTCGTGTGGTAACTTAACAATAACGGATTATGGAAAGTAATTCCACTGCTTTTTTAATAAAAATAAAACTGCGCCACAGCCTTGGCAGGCCATCGCGCAGCGATTTTGTTCAA
>NZ_WQNP01000124.1:0-278 GCF_018783905.1 Ruminococcus sp. MCC718 | reverse complement strand
TCTGTAAAAATCCGGCCGGAATATTCCAATATCATAGGGCATATGTGTTATGCAGCTTCCAAACTCTGGAATATCTGCAATTATGAACGGCATCATTATAAAGAGATGGGACTGGAAAAATATCCTGACTGGTATTATCAGAAAAAAACACATAAAGGAAATCTATGGTATAAACAGCTTCCGTCACAGACAGCACAAGAGACCTGCAAGCAGCTGGATAAAGCATGGAAATCTTTTTATGTCCTGAAAAAGACCGGAGGGATCAAAGATCCGAATCC
>NZ_WQNP01000123.1:0-222 GCF_018783905.1 Ruminococcus sp. MCC718 | reverse complement strand
AGAGAACCAGTCCCCGACCAGTTCTCCCTCATTGTACTTGCCAAGATTGGCTATATAGACTTGCATATCATCAATCATAAGCGGTTCACTTCCTTTCGGTTGTATTCATAAAATCTGCCATAAGAAACACCACCATCAGAGCTTGAACATACCGTTGTTGCAGAGAGCATAACGTCCTTTTTCTTCCAGTTCATGGGCGTAGGCTTCCAGATTAAAATATTT
>NZ_WQNP01000122.1:0-26890 GCF_018783905.1 Ruminococcus sp. MCC718 | reverse complement strand
TACAGCTTAAGCAACAAGATGGATAATTCCTTACTGGCTGTAAGGGATATTAACCATAAATATATTGTAGTAGAAAGTATATGTAGAAATGGTAAGGCAGATTGTAGAAAGTGAGGCGAAGAATGATGAAGACGCTGAATGATTATATGGCAATGTCCTATCGTATGGAAATTGTGGAAGACAAAGATGAAGGCGGATTTGTAGTTTCTTATCCAGATTTGCCTGGTTGCATTACTTGTGGTGAAACAGTGGAGAGTGCAGTAGCAAATGCACTGGATGCAAAAAAAAACATGGCTTGAAGCAGCATTAGAAGAAGGGGTAGAAATTCATGAACCAGACAGTTTGGAAGACTATTCTGGACAGTTTAAATTGAGAATTCCGAGAAGCCTGCACAGATCACTGGCAGAACATTCTCAGAGAGAAGGAATCAGCATGAACCAGTATTGTGTGTACCTTCTTTCCAGAAATGATGCAGTGTTCTCAAAATAAATGATGAAAATTATTCTTCGTTGGTTACACATTACATTCATGATTTTATGGAGAAATGACTTATGTTGATGCCTGGTATTTTTGGAGAAAAGAACTGGAAATCGATCTGTCGGGATTCAAGAAAGAGGAAGTTAGGGCAGAGCTGAAAGATGGTTATCTGACAGTCAGTGCAGTCAAAGACCTGGATGAGGATGAAAAGGATAAAGAGACCGGTAAGTACATCCGCCGTGAACGTTATCATCAATACTGGCATTTTATACTGAAATACTAACCGTTTGGCTAGTTCTATATAAAAATCATATATGCTATAATAAAATCAGAGAATGCAGATTTTACGATAAGCTGGCAAAGGGGCGAAAAAGTATGAAAAAACGAATGTTGAAGATAATGAGTATGGGAGTTACGGCGTGTCTGTTGCTTGGAACAACACCGACACCGATGTTGACAAAGGCAGCAGTAACCGAAACAGCAAACCATATAGCAAATAAAAGCAAAGAATCGGAAAAGACAGAGACAAAGAAGAGCAAAGAATCTGAAGCGGTAAATACAGAGAAAACTAAAGAAACAGAAATACCGGGAGCAAAAAAAGAGAAAGAATCCGAAACAGTAAAATCAGAGAAAAGTAAAGAGACGGAAATAAAGAAAGCAAAAGAATCTGAGACAACAGAGACGAAGAAAAATAAGGAATCCGAGACAACAGAAACAAAACAGACGAAAGAAACTGCAGCAGCAGAGACAGGAAAAATTAAAGAACCTGAAACAGCAAATACAGACAAAAACAAAGCATCCGAAACTTCAGGCACACAGAAAAATAAGGAATCTGAAATTTCAGAAACGAAGAAAGAAACAGTAAGCAAAGGAACTGAAACACAAAAAGTAACAGAAGTACAAAAAGAAACTAAAATACAAAAAGAAACAGAAACACAGAAGAAAAACGAAGCAGCAAAGCAGAAAGCGAAAAACAAGGCAGCAGCTTCTGCAAATAAGAAACAGGGTATTGCACTGCAAAATGCGGCGGAGATAAGCGTTACGACGCAAAATGAGCTGAGGGCAGCTCTGAAAAATGATGCAGTTCAGACAATCAACATTGAAGGAAGTTTTACTTATACATATGAAGTGGAAACAGATAAGAAGATTGTCATTAAGAATGGGGCTGTTTTCAAATGGAGTGCTTATCAGGATACGTTCCGTATAACGGACATGCTGATTGAGAACGGAGCGGTTTTCCAGATCAGCCCATTTGATTTTATGTCAAAAGCGGTGGTAGCCGGTACGATCACCAATCAGGGTGACATTCAGGTAACGTCTGCAAGGGGCGAATGTTTCTTTACAGCATCGGTAAAAGGAAGCGGAACGTTTTCTCAGACAACAGAACAAACTTATATCAGCTATGGAGCCGTACAGGATGCTATGATTACCGGCACAGGCTATCGGATCAATCTTCTGAAGGATTTGTCTGTAACACCGACAGTCAGTCTGCCGGATTCTATGCAGACAGGAGATACGATCACACCGATTTTCACCAATATCATAGATGGCGTAGACCTTTCCAAAGCATTTACTTATAAATGGAACAATGGAAGTTATGATATTTATAATGGTGCGTCCAGTCCGATGCTGACGAAATCCGGAACATTGAAACTGACGGTGTCCCCGAAAAAACCATATATTATGCGGACCAGTACCAACAGTTATCCGGGCAGTTTGGATGCTAGGGGAACTGTTCAGAAAAAGCAGTATGATGTCATTTATGTAGATCCTGCAAATGGAAATAACAACAATCTGGGTGATACAAAAGAAACTTCCATGAAAACCATAACCGGTGCAATGAACAATCTCACAGAAAACGGAACGATCGTACTGCTCGGTGATTACAGCAGTTATACGGTGATCGATAAAAATGTGACGATAAAAAGTGAGGATGCTAAACAGTATTCGTTTGCACCGACATTGGCTCTGAATGCCGATAATCTTCGTGTGACACTGGATTCCGTGAATCTTTCAAATCTGACGGCAACGGGATACGGGACAAACGAAACACTGACCATAAAAAACAGCAGCGGAAGTATTCAGTCTACCGATCAGAATATTGCGAATGTTCAGGTGGAAGATTCCAACTTAAGCGGGAGACTGACAGCATCACAGAATCTGGAATTTAAAAATGTTACATTTTCTGGCAAATTTCAGACAGAAAAATTCATTGCTGACGGTAAAAATATCCTGATTCCGGAGAAAAACAGGATCAGCCGCATTGATGGAACAGCGACAATCACCAATCCGATCACGATACAGACCGAGCCGGTAAAAGGAAAGAAAGTACTGGAAATCAGCGAGAATAATAAAGATACGATTCTGTCAAAACTTAAACTGGCAGACACTCAGAATGATAAGTTCCAGATGAAAGTTTCAAAACAGTACAATGGCACATATATTACCATTACGCAGCGTGTGACATCCGGCGGAAAACTGCTGATTGCAAATGAGCCGTTTATCGGTGAGGCAGTAGAAGATTCTTATGCAACAATGCGAAATGAGGACTGTTCTGTAAAAACAGCAGTATGGAGCGGATACAGTCATGCGGCAGGATCAAAATGGGCAGCCGGTGATGTACCGGAACTGACGATCACGTTGAAGGTCTGGAGCAGCGACGGAACGGGCGTCGAGAGCAAACATTTTGATGAGACTTTCCGTGCACAGGATATCAAAGTGTATTCCTGGAAAGATCTGGACACCTATCCGGACACGGATTCGGATACAAACCTGAATAAGGATGCAGAGATTTTGGTAAAAGACGGACAGGGACTCAGTGCAGACGGTGAAACCTTTACGTTTACACTGCGTTATCCGGCCGTAGAGCGTATGGAACAGACGATCACGACAGACTGCAGTGCACGTAGTGCGTATTGCACAGAGAAGCTTGCTGCACGCCCGGTGCAGGCACAGGGTACGGTTTCCTATGAAAGCAGTGATCCGGATATTGCATCCGTAGATGCTGCAACGGGAGAAATTACCGCAAAGAAGCCTGGAAAGGTCAAAATCCTCATCCATGCCGCACAGACAGATCTTTATAAGGCCGCAAGTGCAGAATATGAGTTAACGGTGGACCATGCTGCGGTGACTGCACCGACTGCCATAACTGGTTTGAAATATAACGGAAAAGCACAGAAACTGGCAACACCAGGAGAAACTCTGGAAGGCAAGATCATGTACAAGGTAAATGACGGTGAATGGAAAGAGGAAGTGCCGATTGCCGTCAATGCCGGAACATATACAGTATATTATAAAGCGGTAAGAGGAGAAGGACACGGAGAGACAGAAGAACAACATTTTGATGTAAATGTTTCTCAGAAAGAAATCGGAATAGAATGGACGAATACCGAAGTTATTTATGATGGAACGGAAAAATTACCGATAGCAGCCGCAAAAGGTCTGGCAGAAGGTGATACCTGTAATATTACAGTAACCGGAGGACAGACGGAGGCAGGCACTTATACAGCCCAGGCAGCTGCGATTGATAATGCAAATTATAAGCTTCCGGCAGAGACAACCGTTACTTTTGTCATTCGGAAAGCAGATTTTGAACTGACTGGCATGCCGCAGGCAAAAACAGATCTGGTGTATGACGGAAAAGAACAGGAACTGATCACGGCCGGTTCTGCAAAGAGTGGCACTTTGCTCTACAAACTGGGCGATGGCGAGTGGACAGAAAAAATCCCGTCCGCAGTACATGCAGGAACCTATGATGTATCTTATAAAATCGCAGGTGACAGCAATCATAATGATCTGATCGGTTTGGAAGTTCTGCATATCAAGATTGCGGCAAAATCAATCGCAGATGCAGATGTAAAACTGGCAGATGCATTGAAATATACTGGACAGCAGCAGAAACAGGAAATCTCAAAAGTGACGGCAGGAAATCTGGAAGTTCCAAAGGATGATTATGAAGTGAGCGGAAATCAGGCAGCAGAAGCCGGTGTCTATACGATGACGATCACAGCAAAAGAAGGAACAAATTTCACCGGAAGCAGAGAATGGACTTATGTAGTTGCACCGGTGAAAATGAGCCAGATCACAAAAGATAAAGACGGTAAAGTACAGATAGGGCATGGTACTTTTTCTGTGAAGATTGAACAGGACAAGGACACAGCACAAGCAGCACTTGTAACAAGCGAGGCAGAATTCATTGAGAAACTGGTGGATGCCGGTGATATTACAGCAGATGAGCTGACACGGACAGCAAACGGGGCATCAATGGAACTGCTGCTTCACATTCAGAATGAATCTTCGCTTGGTGAAGAATCCAGAACGCAGATACAGAAAAAAGCAGCAGAAAAAGGTTATACACCGGGAACCTGCTTTAAACTCAGTCTGAAAAAGTATATGACCGAAAACGGTACGACAGATCAGGGAACTGTGATTTCGCAGAACGGTAAAATAAAGCTTATCCTACAGATTCCGGAAAGTCTTCAGAATCAGAACAGTAAGAAAGACCGTACTTATTTTATTCTGTGTAGCAAGAATGGAAATGTGGAAGCATTAAACGGCACTTATGATGCAAAAGCAAAAACCATTACCTTTGAAGCAGAAGATTATGCCGATTATGCGTTGGTATATCAGGAGACAGATAAGCCTGATAATGGAGGCGGAAATGATCAGGAACCAGAAACGGATGATAACACAAAGAAAGATGATAATAAGCAGAACGGTAATAAAGACAATAACAAGAACAACAACAACAATAAAAACAATAACAAAAACAATAATAACAACAACCAGAACAATCCGCAAAATAACAATGGAAATGGCAGTCAGAAGTCAGGCATCACAACTACTGCTTCCGGAACTTCAGCGACAACTGCGGGCAGCACTGTAAAGGCCGCAAATACGGCGGACAGTGCGAATGTTTTCGGAAATATCCTGGCATTTCTCGGAGCATGGATGATTCTGCTTGGAGCCTGGATCAGAAGAAAAACAACAAAATAATCTCAGTGAAATTTAAAGGGAATCCCTGCCGCATGCAGGGCAATGGGATATACTTGCAAGGGTAAAATGTGTATAAAAAGGAGCCTGAAGCTATTTGCTTCAGGCTCCTTTTGAGCCAAAGTTTATGCGTTGCCGCTGACCGTTACATTTGCAACGCCTCCCCAGTCAGTTGATTTTTGAGGATCTTTTGTTTCACGGGAACAGGCATATACTTGAATTTATTAAGCGTATATGATATATTGATTAAATCAACTGGATGTATATGTGAAGTAAAACGGATCAGATGAAAAAATCAAATGAAAGAAGGCTGCATATGGAAATGAAAGATGAATTTTTATTCAAAACACACATGCTCGATAAAAACGGAGAAAAGACCGGAGTAGATCAGATTGCGGATTATATGTTCCGGGCGGATATGATCTACAGAATGAAACTTGCATCGGACATGGGACTGCCGGTGCTTACCTTAATTGCACGGGAGCTGGAAGAGAAGTTTGATGAAAATTCCAGTTTCCCGGTGACAGCAACGAAAAATGATCCAAATGCACCACTATATCGCCAGAATGTCGGAAGGATCGCCAAGTTTATCATGGATAAGCTGGGGTATGTCCCGGCGACAGGGAGTGTTAGGCTTCCGGCGGTGTCAAAGTCGAGATATTTTTCGACAAGTGCGGTATATGAGAAAAAGAAAAAAGGAAGTTATGATTTTAAAATAACAGATTTTGTGATACACTTGCAGAAAACAAAATAACAGAAAAACGCCCAGAAAACTCCCCCTTTTTTCGAAATGTTATTTATAAATTATAATAGAAGATGGAAAGAGAATAAAACATATTTTCTTTCAGATCGGTGGCTTTCTGATGACGCAGCTCCGGGAAGTCACTGAAAAGAATAACACGAACAGGGTAGAAACGGAAAGGCGGGAAGTCATATGTCAGAAAAGATTTTTAAGGTGTCAGGGGAAGAATTCCGGAAACAGTACAAGGAAGCTTATGAAAGCGGAAGAGCATCACTTGCAGATAAAATGCCGGCGGAGTTCTTTGCGAGAACTGCCATTTCAGATGAGGTGGCAGTACTGCTTTTTCGGTATATGAGCTTTCTGGATGAGGCAGACAAAACAACCTGTCGTTACTTGCAGGAAGTAAAAAAACTGATCGAAAACGGAAAGTTCCAGCATTTGAAAGAGTGTGAAGGATTGAATCCACAGGTAATTGACATGATCGATACATTGTATGAAAAACGTCTAAGAGAATGCTGTGATGAACTGCTTTGTATTGCAATGACGATGTACCGCATTTTTAATATGCAGGAAAGACCATTGCAGAGGCCGGAATACAAAAGACGTACCGAAATGGCCTGGAGAGCAGTGAACAAAGCCAGAAAAGATAAGCTTATTGAGCTTTCTGAAAGGAAAAAAAGCTTAAAAGAGAGTCCGGCAGACAATATTCCACTGGCAGTGAAAGTGAAAGAACATTTTGACAGCAGTGGTATGCGTGGTCAGGAAGAGGCTAAAAAGATCGTGGCAATGAGCGTGCATAAATTTGTTATTAGTGAAGGAAAGGATCGAAATCCGATCCTTCTGGAAGGACCTACCGGTTCCGGAAAGACCTTTATGTTTCAGCTGCTTGAGGAAATGCCGGAATTGAAAGATCTGTGCTTTTTTAATTATTGTGCCTCTGATATGACACCGAATGGCTTCAGCGGGGATGACATTTCCAATGTTTTCTCAAAATATGAAAGAATGGCAAGACAAAAGATGAAGAAAGGTGAGAATGGCTTACAGATGCCGCTGGGAATTATTTTTCTTGACGAAATGGATAAGATCATCGGTATGTCAAACACAGACAGTAATGGTGAAGACTGCAATGCCATTGTGACAGCTCAGCTGCTGACTGCGATTGCCGGAACCCAGAACTATGGAAGTGTCGATACCAGTAAAATCCTGTTCATCATGGCAGGTGCTTTTGAGGAGCTTGAAAACAGCAGAAAGAAAAAGCGGGAAGAACACGGTATTGGTTTTGCAGTAAATGCATCCGCAAAGGAGAAAGAGAACAGCATGACCGGATATGATCTTCGGGAAGAACTGGAAGAGATCGGTGTTTCAAAGCAGTTTCTCGGAAGGGTGCCTTACATTGTACATATGGACCGGCTGTCAAGAGCTCAGCTGCGTCAGATTCTGGTGGATAAGGAACATGGAGTATTTGGTAAGAAACAGAAGTGGCTCAAAAGAAACGGAAAAACGTTGACTTACGATGAGGATCTTGTGGAGGAGATTCTGGATCGTATGGAAGAACACGATATGGGAGCCAGAGGAGCGGCTGCAATGCTGGAGACATTGATCGGAACAGCAGAATACGATATGTTCGCAAACGGTTATAAGAATTTGCATCTGTACAAAGGAATGTTCTTCAGAGAGGAACCTGTTTTCGATGAACAGAAAGGTAAGAGTCGTGATAAATAGTATAAAGAAAATTTTTCTGATCATTAAATGGTTTTTTGTATGGGTTTACAGAAAAACAGAACAGTTCTGCAAAAGAGTATGGAGAAGACAGGATTTACTGTTATGTCTTGCAACTTTGACCATGATCGGTTATGCTACATTCTGGAGATATGACAATGGGATTTTTGATGGGAAAGAAGTCTGGTGGATGATATCCGTGATCGCCGGTCTGGTTGTGGCACTGATCATCGGGATCGTCGGTTACCGTATTTTTTTCAGATGTGCACCGCCGCTGTATCTTGTGTTTTCTGTGGTGCATCTTTTCCAGAGAAAACCGATGATTGAAAAAGAATTCGAGGCAACACTGAGAAATCTGTTTCTGAATGACTACAGGGCAGAAAGCACGGTTGAACTTGTACTGATGCTTCTGACAGCATTTGTGCTGGCGGCATTTGAAAGAAGAAACCGGGCACTGTTTCGAAAAGAAAGAGAACAGAAAGAGAGGGAAAAAAGTTTAACCGGAAGAAGAGCAAGAAGGATGAAGAAAAAGAGTCCGACAAAGCCGGATGAAGGCTTTTTGGGAAAGCATTTTCCGTGTATCATTACCGGGGCTATGATCCTGGTGATGATGTTCTCTTATCTGTTTTCCGGATTTGTGGTAAGAGTTGTGTGTATAACAGTGGCTGTTTTTACGTTGACTGTTTATACAGCTCCGCTGGTCCGGAAAGTCCGGGCGGTGCTCTTTGCCACGGCAGGATTTGTGTGCAGCTTCCATCATGAACTGTCAATCCTGAAATACAACAAAGCGAACGGGAGCTATTTCCTGAAGTGGATGGCGGAGCGTGGATCACTGCCGAATATCCTGATCTGGGAAAAATTCGGACTGATCGGATACTGTCTGGTTGTGGCAGCAGTCCTGAGTATTATCTGGTTTATCTGGAGAGCATGGAGATATGCAAATAAAAAAGGTAATGTCTGTGATGAAGTGATTTCCATTACCGCTTTTGTACATTTTGCTCTCGCAGGAACCTATTTTGTGGCAGAAATGGCATTTCCGGATGGAAATTATTTCTGGGGAAATAACCTTCCGTTTTTTACAGGAACTCTGGAAAATAATCTTTTGTATCTGGCAGAGCTGGGGATCGTGTATCGGATCCTGAGAAAAAGTATTGGAAAATAGCGGGCAGATGCCGGATGTCTGAAAAGGAGGCAGTGTATGAATCCAATTTGTTTGTCGATTAAGCAGGAAGAAACCGGAAAAAGAATCAAACAGCTGTTGCAGGATCACGGATACAAGGTAAAAGATATCCAGGGGGCGATGGGATTTGAAACGCCGCAGGCGGTATACAAATGGCTGTCGGGCAAGTCGCTTCCAAGCCTGGACAACTTCGTGATCCTGAGCAGATTGCTGAATACAAGCATTGAAGATATCCTCGTCATTGACGGGGATTCTTTTTTGTCTTTCTTGCTGCGTTTCGTTGAAAAAAATGGCTTTTTTGCTTTAAAGGGAGTATAATCGAAATGCATTAAATGATCTGGAAGCCGGCAAGGTGGATCTGCTGGGACTGCTCCTAAAGAATGAATATACAGAAGAGATTTATAATTTTCCGGAACAGGATTACGGCACGGTTTATACAACGCTCTCTGTGCACTGGAAACCGGAAATCTGCGTGAGGATAACGCTGCTTCTGTTGTGCCGCTGAAAGTAGGACTGTGGGAACAGGCAAAAACAAGAAATCAGGAAGTGATCTCAAATGTTTCTCTTGATCCGATTTCCGGAACCAGGATTATAGAGAGATTTGCACCAAGGCCGTATTATTTTGCATCTGAGGACGAGGATCTGCTGAAAGAAGTGGATGAGGCGATCAGCATCATCAAGCAGGTGCAGCCGAGCCTTCCGGATGTACTGTTTGATAAATATTTCCGCAATACAAGATATGTTTTCGCACCGACACAGCAGCAGAAAGACTATCTGAAATCGATGGATACGCTGGAAGTGCTGTGTGTGGAGCGAGATGCTCCTTATGTTTATCAGAAAGAGGGAAAACCGGCAGGAATGATGGTGGAAATCCTGAATAGTTTTGCAGAAGAGACCGGAGTTTCGATCAATTATACATTCTGCCAGAGCCGCGATGAGGCTGAACAGAAATTAAAAGAAGAATCTTATGACCTGATGATCGGTCTTTCTTTTGATTCAGAATACTGTGCACGTCTTGGATTTGTGCGAAGCAAGTCTATTATGGAGTCCAATCTGGCTTATCTGCATCGTTCGGAGAACAGCAGCCACAAAACGGTTGCGATTGAAAAAGGAATGGAAAGCCTGGTAGATACAACGGAATTTCAGGAAGTGATAAAGTGTGATAATATCGTACAGTGCATGGAAGCGGTCACAAACGGAAGAGCAGATTATGCAGTCGGAGACCGTTCAGCCCTGGAATATTATATGTATGATACTTACAGCACACTGGTTACCGGCCTGATCTCGGGAAGTGCACAGAATATCTGTATTGCGATCGCAAGAGAAAGCAATCTGCAGTTTATAAGGCTTGTGAATGACTATATTTACAGCCTGTCGGATCTGCAGAAAACAACATTTCTGGAAGAAGGAAATATGCACTTGTATAAAACATCGCTGCGAGGCTATGTACGGATGCATCCGATCCAGACGATGCTGCTGTTTTCCGGACTGACTGCATTTATTGTGGTTGCATGTTCCATGATGTTTCACGCGAAACAAATGCATAAAAAGAATATGGAACTGGAAATGGCGAATCAGGCGAAAAGCGAATTTCTGACCAGAATGTCCCACGATATCCGCACGCCGATGAATGGTATCATCGGTATGCTGGATATTTCGGATAAATGTCTGGACAATCCGGAGGCGGTAAGAAAATATCATAAAAAGATCCGCGTGGCGTCGGAGTATCTGCTGTCGCTGATCAATGATGTTCTGGATATGAGCAAACTGGATTCGGGGGAAATGTATTTTGCGGAAGAATCCGTGTATCTGCGGGAAATGCTGGAAAACTGTAGGGATATCATGGAGACAAGAGCGGCAGAACATGGGATCGAACTGGAAACGCCGGGGCTTGAAAACTTTAACCCGCCGAGGGTTCTGACAAGTGAACTGCATATCCGCCAGATCGCCATGAATATCATCAGCAATGCGATCAAATACAATAAGCCAAACGGAAAGATCATAGCAACGGCGGAAGTCGTAAATCAGACAGAAGATTACGTTACCTGCAGATTTATGGTAAAAGATACCGGAATCGGCATGAGTGATGATTTTCAGAAAAATATGTTTGATCCATTCTCGCAGGAATACGGAAAAGACCGCAGTGAGTTTAGGGGAACCGAACTTGAACTTTCTATCGTGAAGCGGATTGTAGATCAGATGGGCGGCGAAATCCGGGTCGAGAGCAAAAAAGGAGTCGGAACTACCTTTACCTGGACGTTGACATTTAAAACAGATAAAGAATACCGGGAAGAAAAAGTGGCGGCAAACCAGCAGGACTTCAGTCTGGCTGGGAAAAAGATCCTGGCAGCAGAAGATAATACCTTAAATGCAGAAATTCTGATATTCCTGCTGGATGATATGGGAGCGGACACGGTGCTTGTGGAAAACGGAAAACAGGTTGTAGAGGCATTTAAAGAATCCGACTGGGATGAATATGACTGCATTCTTATGGACGTTATGATGCCGATCATGGACGGTTACACGGCAACTCGCAGAATCCGAGGTCTGTCAAGACCGGATGCACAGAGCATACCGATCATCGCCCTGACAGCAAATGCATTTGCAGAAGACAGAAAGAAAGCAATGGAAGCCGGTATGAATGACCACGTCGCAAAACCGGTCGATATGAAGGTACTGACAGCAGTGCTGCAAAAGTATCTGGAGAAATAAAAACAATATCATAGAAGAGAGAGCAAAAGAACATGAAAATGCATCTCTGTACAGAGACAAGCTGGAGAAATAAAAAAGCAATATAGAAACAGAAAGGGCATAATATCTGAGATATGGGACATTTTTATTTTGTACGACATGGACAGACCATCTGGAATGTGGAAAATAAAATCTGCGGTGCGACCGACATTGCACTGACAGAATTCGGACATCAGCAGGCGATCGAAACCGGAAGAAAGATTCTGGCAGAAGGCATTAAGGCAGATGAGATTTTATATTCTCCGCTGATCAGAGCGGCGGATACTGCCAGACATATTTCGGAGATCACCGGAATACCGGCAAGAGTCGAGCCGCGTCTGACAGAACAGCGTTTTGGAAAGTGGGAAGCTACCGCAAGAAACGGCGAAGCATTTAAGAAAGCAAAAGAATGTTTCGCGTGCAGCCACGAAGGAGGAGAATCTACTCTGCATCTGGCACAGCGGATCTATAATCTGCTGGATGAGATCAAACAGGAATCGGACGAAAAAACCTATATTCTTGTGGCACACAATGGAATTGCGAGAGTGGTGCAGTCCTATTTCTACGATATGACAAACGAAGAATACGCTGCTTTCGGAGTGAAAAACTGTGCGGTAGTACGGTATGATTTTTAAAATAGTTTTGGAAAAGCTCTGCAAAAAGCAAACGTGGGAGTTCAGGAATCGGTTATGAGAGATATAGTGTATGCAGGTGTTGTGGGGTGTGTTATGGATGGAAATATTGCATAAATATACAGCAAAATTGAGTTGGAGGGGAAAGGGACATGAAGAAATATCAGTTTTACGGCTGGGAACAGGCAGATGTTCCGGCAACTTCAAAAACATATGAAAAAATAAAAAATCCAAAAGAATTATATGATATATTATCAGAAATTTGGTGTGCGGATACCTGTGCACCGAGAATGAGGGAAAGATGGAGCAAAGAGAATCAAACATTAGGACAATGTTCTATTACGGCATTTCTGGCACAGGATATCTTTGGCGGAAAAGTGTATGGGATTCTCAGACCGGGCGGAAATTATCATTGTTATAATGTGGTGGGGGATTGTTGCTTTGATCTGACAAGCGAACAGTTTGGCGATGAAATTCTTGATTACAGAGAGAATCCGGAGCAGTTCCGCGAGGTACATTTCCAGAAAGAAGAGAAAAGGCAGAGATACGAGTATCTGAAAAAAGAACTGGAAACATATCTCGGCAGGACATCGGAGCAGACGAAACAGCTTTACAAAGTATTATTAAGCAAAGGTTACCCCAAAGAACTTTGTGCGGAGATAGCCTACAAAAATATGAACACAGACTATACGGCGACCAGGATGTTAGGTTATCTGTACCGCGTGACAAATCCAAGGATTGAAGATTTAGTAGATGAAATGCTGGCAATCCTGAGTGACCGGGAAGCAATCATACAAAAGAAGGAACTGGAGCACGCACAGGCAGTGATCAATGATATGTATAAAAATGGACTGTAAAAACATGGTTCACGTGAAAAAATCCGGTTGAGAAAAGAGTTTAACGAAAGAACTTAGCCGGATTTTTTTGTATGTAACAGTAAAAGAATGTTATAAGCGGTTATTACGAAAAAGGATGGATAAAAAATGGTCAGAACAATCGTAAAAGATATTTTCTTTCTGGGACAGAAATCCGAGCCGGCAACAAAGTCGGATATTTCTGTAGGGAAAGATCTTCAGGATACACTGGAAGTCAACCGTGCCGGCTGCGTGGGAATGGCAGCAAATATGATCGGAATCAAAAAGAGAGTGATCATTGTAAATATAGGGCTGGTTGATGTTGTGATGTTTAATCCGGTAATGCTGCGAAAAGATACTCCATATGAAACAGAAGAAGGATGTCTTTCGCTTACAGGTGTGAGAAAAACAACACGATACGAAAACATAGAAGTAGAGTACTATGATATGGACTGGAAAAAGCAGAAGATGAAACTCAGCGGATGGCCGGCACAGATCTGTCAGCATGAGATGGATCATCTCGAAGGGATTTTGATTTAAAAAATTGCGGCGGAGGTTTTCTTAATGTGTAAATGAACGAATTCCCCGAAGGGCACGTAAAAGTGCCTTCTTGGGAATTCGTTCATTTTGCACATTTCCAAAAACTCCTGGCTTGCCGGGGATTGCTGAAGCGGAAAGCTCTTTCTTGCCGAGGTATAAAAGCTGAGATGAAAGGGACAGAAGCACAGTGATGGAAATTTATCTTAGTCGAAGAAGACTCCCACTTCTATAAAGTGGCGAGCAACAAATTTGTCTTAGTGAGAGTTCAATCTCCGACTAAGATAAACGCTCCGCGAGGGCACACATTGTCCAGTGGACAATGGTTTTGTGCCGACCGGAACGAAGTGTAGAATGCACAGCGATTCTGTTAGGTAAATGTCAGCAAAGCTGACCAGAATCGCGTGCCAAGTCTCACGTGCGTTCGACTTGAATATCGTCACTGTGCTTTTTATATATTTAGTTTCACGTGAAACATAGCGATGTGAAACGCAAAATGTGGTTGTTTTATAGAAAAGAGAAGACGAAGAGAAAACAACTGTACTTTTTATTGGACATGTTGTACTGTATAATGAAGTATAGAAGACGTGGAAAGGAAGGTATGGGGAATGGAGAATGAGAAAAAAATCAAAAAAGTCTATTTTACGTTGACGGGTACGAAGTATCATTATGGAATGGATTTTCTGGAAAAGGGTATGAAATTATATCTGGAAAAGGAACCGGATAATAAATATGATAAAGAAGCAATTATGGTAAAAAAAGAAGGACTTGGATTGATTGGTTATGTGGCAAACAGTACATATACAGTAATCGGAGAAAGTATGAGTGCAGGTCGTTTATATGATAAGATTGGAAAGAAAGCAACAGCGAAAGTTGTTATGCTGACAAATGCAGGTGTTATCTGCAAAATCTGTAAAAAAAGTCTGCTGGAGTATCAGCAGCAAAATAAAGAAATCGAGAAAAGCGAAGAGCCGGTTAAATAGAATTAAAAGAGTTTCACAACGTTTTCACTCTATATGTTATACTGATTTCAACAATGAAAAAGGGAGAAAGGTATATGCCTAAAGGTACAAATCAAAAGTTTAAATTGTACAGACTTGCACAGATTATGCAGGAGAATACAGATGACAGCCATTATATGACAATGCCGGAAATTATGGTTGAGCTGAAAAAATATGGAATAACAGCAGAAAGAAAAAGTATTTACAGTGATCTGAAAGATCTGGAACAGATGGGCATAGAAGTTCAGGGGGAAAAGACAGGAAAATATTATCAGTACCATGTTGTAAATCGCCCTTTTGAACTTGCAGAACTGAAACTTCTGGTAGATGCAATTCAGTCATCGAAATTTATTACAGAGAGAAAAAGCAATGCACTGATTAAGAAAATAGAGAAAATGGTCAGCAAATATGAGGCAATGACACTGCAAAGACAGGTTTATGTTTCCGGGAGAATTAAAACGATGAATGAAAGTATCTACTATACGGTAGATGCTATTCACAATGCAATATCTGAAAATCGAAAAATTAAGTTTCAATATTTTCAATGGACGGAAAAGAAAGAAATGAAATTGCGACATGGCGGAAAGTATTATCATATCAGTCCGTGGGGGCTTTCGTGGGAAGGACAAAACTATTATCTCGTAGGTTATGATTCTGAAGCAGAAAAAATAAAGCATTATCGGGTGGATAAGATGCTACATATCCAGGTGTCAGAAGAAAAGAGGGAAGGTGAACAGCATTTTCAGCAGCTTGACATGGCTGATTATGCAAAAAAGAGTTTTGGAATGTATGGGGGAAAAGAACAGCTAGTAAAATTAAAAATTAGAGATACGTTGGTGGGAGTGATGATTGATCGTTTTGGAAAAGATGTGATGATTATTCCTGAGGATAAAGGTCATTTTATCGTTCCGGTCTGCGTATATGTCAGCAGACAGTTTTTAGGCTGGGTGTTTTCTCTCGGGGACAGCATAGAAATTCTTTCGCCGCCACAAGTGGTTGAGCAGATGAAAGAGGAGAGTGAAAGGTTGTTTCGACAATACCATTAGAAATACAGAAAGAGCGGCTGAATCATGTAAAATCATGATAGCAAAAGATAAAAAGCAAAAAACTATTTCGATGGAGGGCATTCATATGAACTATGTAGTGATTGATCTGGAAATGTGCAAAGTACCAAAAATGTATCGAAACAAAATGTATAAATATGCAACAGAGATCATTGAAATTGGGACAGTTTTATTGAATGAAGATTTCAGGCAGATTGCGACATTAAGACAGTATGTGCATCCGGAATATGGAGTATTGGATCACTATATCAGCAATTTGACAGGTATTCAGAATGTTCAGATAAAAAATGCACCATTACTTGAGGAAGCCCTGAAACATCTGACGAATTGGCTTGGAGACAGGGAGTATAAAGTTTTTGCGTGGAGTGAGTGTGACTTTGCTCAACTGAGAAGGGAAATAAAAAGTAAACAGATAGAAGATGAGCAAATCCAAAATTTCATGCAGCCAAAGCGTTGGATTGATTATCAGGATGCATTTGTAAAACGAAGCGGATTTTCCAGGGCAATCTCTTTAAGTGAAGCTCTGATGCTTTGCGATATGCAGCCTTGCGGCAGGTTACACGATGGTTTGGATGATGCAATCAATACCGCAAAATTAATTGAGATGCTGGAATCTGATCCAGATTACCAGATTCGTAACTACGAGAAAGAACTTGCAATTTCAGCGGAGCCACTGCAGTTTTGCATGGGAGATTTGTTTGCGGGGTTAAGCTTGAGTGCATAGTATGCCAGGTCGCATATGAATTCGACTTGAATTGATAAAAATGCCAGAATAATCATTTTCAAATTATTCTGGCATTTTTATCCTTTGGAATTCTTTCGGATATTTTGTGTGAGATTGAAAGCGGTATTCCCGTGTAGGTGGTTTCACGTGAAACATTAAAATATTTGATTTCTAAAGTACTCTGTGTTTCACGTGAAACGAAAAAATTATTTTTCAAAGAAAAGTTTCATGTCATTTTCTACAGTATCTATTCCGGCGATTCCGAAGTTTTCCATAAGTACTTTTGCTACATTTGGACTGAGAAATGCAGGGAGTGTCGGTCCGAGGTGAATATTTTTCACTCCAAGATACAGGAGGGAGAGCAGTACAATAACTGCTTTCTGTTCGTACCATGCGATATTGTAGATGATTGGCAGTTCATTGATATCGTCAAGCCCAAATACTTCTTTTAATTTCAATGCGATCACAGCCAGGGAGTAAGAATCATTGCACTGACCGGCATCTAAAACGCGAGGGATTCCGTTGATATCTCCAAGATTCAGTTTATTATATTTATATTTTGCACAGCCGGCAGTGAGGATGACAGTGTCTTTTGGAAGAGCTTTCGCAAAGTCGCTGTAATAGTTACGGCTCTTTGCACGTCCGTCGCAGCCTGCCATTACTACGAATTTTTTGATGGAACCGGATTTTACGGCAGCTACAATCTGATCAGCAAGAGCCAGTACTTGTGCATGTGCAAATCCGCCGATAATTTCCCCTTCTTCAATCTGAGCAGGTGGGGCACATTTTTTTGCGTGTTCGATGATCACAGTGAAATCTTTGTTCACAGCAGAAGCACTGCCGTTTTCTGCTGAAATATCTCCAATATGCTGACAGCCAGGATATCCGGCTGCACCGGTTGTGTATAAACGGTCTTTATAGCTGTCTTTTGGCGGAACGATACAGTTGGTTGTCATCAGGATCGGACCGTGGAAAGCTTCAAATTCATCTTTCTGTTTCCACCATGCATTCCCATAATTTCCTACAAAGTTTTGATATTTTTTAAAAGCCGGGTAGTAGTGTGCCGGAAGCATTTCGGAGTGTGTATAGACATCTACGCCAGTTCCCTGAGTCTGTTCCAGCAGCATTTCCAGGTCTTTCAAATCATGACCGGATACGAGAATGGCAGGGTTGTTTCTGACGCCGATATTGACTTTGGTAATTTCCGGATTACCATAAGTTTCTGTGTTGGCTTTGTCGAGGAGAGCCATGCCATCCACACCATATTTGCCGACTTCCAGAGCCAGGGCAACCAGTTCCTCTGCACCTAAAGAATCATCAAGCGTTGCAGCCAGAGCCTTCTGAAGAAAAGCATCCACGTTTTCATCATCGTGCAGAAGGGCATTGGCGTGTTTGGAGTAAGCAGATAATCCTTTTAATCCATAAGTAATCAACTCACGCAGGGAACGGATATCTTCGTCTTTTGTAGACAATACACCTACTTCTGCAGCTTTTTCTTCAAAACTGTCTTCAGTGCCATCCCAGAGGGCTGCAGATGGAAGAGAAGAAGATGTGGAGAGCTGTTTGATAAGGTTTCTTTTCACTTCGAGCGAAGTGTGGATACGTGAAACAATCGCATCTTTATCAAAATTTGCATTTGTTATTGTGACAAAGAGGTTTAAGGTGATCAGGTGATTGATGTCAGTACTGATCTCAACGCCTTCTGCCCGAAGCTGTGTGGTTACTGCGGACAGACCTTTTGTTACAAATACCAGAAGATCCTGCATGGCGGCCAGATCTGGTTTCTTTCCACAGACTCCGACTCTGGTACATCCGGTGCATCCTGCGGTTTCCTGACACTGATAGCAAAACATAGTTTGATTCATAAATGAAATCCTCCTTTAAGATGACAGTCCAAACTGTCTTTTATTTATCTCAGTCGAGAAGACTCCCACTTCTGCAAGTGGTGAGTAATAAAGTCTTTCTCAGTGGGAGTACAATCTCCGATTGAGATATGCTCTGTACGGGCGATGCCTGCTTCGTATTCTTATCTCAATATCATTTGAAAAAAGTTATTCTCTTTTGTATAATGCTTGTATTGTGTTTGTCATGTGAGTAAAAGTATCTACTGAGGCAGGTCTTCCTGGTACTGCACGTGACGTTTGTAAATATAATGGAAAAATGAAAAGAAATCGGTTGTTTTAACAACGAAGGAGAAAAATATATGTTGAAAAAAATGGAAATAAAAGATTTTGACCAGGTGTATACCTTGATGGAAGAAAGTTTTCCGAAAGACGAATACAGAGATTATCAGAAACAGAAGGAACTGTTTCGAAATCCAGAGTATCAGATTTTGATAGAAAAAAATCCAGAGTTCCGGGAAATCAAAGCATTTTTTGCAGCATGGAAGTTTGAAACTTTTATTTACGTGGAACATTTCGCAGTCAATCCGGTATTGAGAAATGGAGGCGTAGGAAGCAGGATGCTAAAAGCATTGACAGAAGACGCAGAAAAAATGATCATTCTGGAAGTAGAACCTCCGACAGAAGAAATAGCAGTAAGGAGAGTTAGGTTTTACGAGAGAAATGGATTCTTCTTTAATGATTATCCATACATTCAGCCATCCATGGGTGAAGGGCGTAAAGAGATACCGCTTTTTCTGATGAGCACAGAGAGAAAAATTGACGAAGAAGAGTACAGAATGATTCGCAATACACTGTATACGAAAGTTTATGGAAAGAAAGATGTGCTGGAAAGAGAAAGATTTATTGATATGTGTTAGTTTCACGTGAAACATAATTTCGGATAAGCTAATTTGGACGGATACGCGTGAGATTTAGAACACGATTCGGGTCAGGTCAGCCAGCCGACTGAAACAAATGCTCCGCTGGTAACAAATTTGTGTCAGGGTGATGAAATGCAATCCCCTGTCTGATATAGATTTGACAGATTGTGGAAGTGCACAGAAGAAAAATAAAAAGAGCATATAAGCTAAAAAAGAAAATGCTTTGCTTATATGCTCTCTTTGTATATCGGATGTGAAATGACTTCTGCCTCTGCGATCAGTCAGAGGTATTCTTGAATGTTAATGATCAGTGGTGACCACAGCCGTGATTTCCACAGGCGTGTCCTTCTTCGCGACTGTGGTGGCTGCATGTAGCACCGGCAGAGGTCAGCTCGCCACGCAGGTAAGCTTCGACTGCTTTGTCCGTGTCTCCGGATGCACCGGAACATAAGGTGATGCCGGCATTTGCGAGAGCTACCTGAGCACCGCCGCCGATGCCTCCGCAGATCAGTACATCAATCTGGTTACCGGAAAGAAGTCCGGCAAGAGCACCGTGTCCAATACCATTTGAGCCCATTACCTGGCTGCTTACGATTTTATTGTTTTCCACTTCATAAATTTTAAAATTTTCTGTTCTTCCAAAATGCTGGAATACTTCTCCGTTTTCGTATGTTACAGCAATTCTCATGACATTTTCTCCCTTTTTCTGCATATAATTTACTGGCTGCGTGGATTTACAGCAGTTTTCACAGCATGGACTTCCATCACATAAAATGTAATTTCCACCCTCGATGCGGATGGATTTTCCAAGGACAATGCTTTCGGCAATTTTTTTTCGTGCGGAATTATAAATCAACTGTGCAGTTGTACGTGCAACACACATCTTTTTTGCACATTCTTCCTGGCTCAGACCTTCCATATCAATTTGCCGTATGGCTTCGTATTCGTCTACTGTCAGTGTAGTTACATCGTCCAGTCCGTTTTCAGACTGAAAAATCACATAATCAGGTTCTCTGCAAATCCTTCTTTTTCTACATTTTGGCATAAGTTTTTCTCCTTTTATTGGCATATGCCAATAAAAATAATAGCATAGGTAAGTTAAAAAGTAAAGAGGACATTTGAAATCAGAGGTCAGGTATTCAAAGAATCGAACATTTCTGACCTGAAACAGGGAATTTCGGATTACAGTTTTGGCTGGTATCGCATGCTGGATACGTTGTAAACGGTAACGAATGCCTGCGGATCTTCTTTTGTAATATAGTTCATAAGTTTCTGATATTCAGATTTGTCCACGATGGTAATGATCTCGTTTCTCTTTTGCATGTTGTAAGCTCCGATGGATTCATAAATGGTAGCTCCGCTGTGCAGATCGTGAATGATAAAATTACGAAGTTCTTCTTCTTTTTTTGTAATAATGCAGACACGACGCTTGATGTTATGGTCGAAAATAAAGTGGTCAAGAACCATACCGTTGAAATAAGTTCCGAGGATACTGAGCACTACGGTCTTCTTATCGTAGACAAGTGCGGCAGAAAGTGCAACACACATTCCGGAAAGAGACATGGCTTTTCCTAAATCTATATGTGCATATTTATTCAATATTTTTGCAATAATATCCAATCCGCCAGAAGAAGCATTGCGGTTAAAAAGGATGCTTAATCCGACACTGACAACGAGAATATAGCAGAGCACATCCAGTTCCTGACTGTTTGTCATGGAGCCAAAATCTGGCAGGATCATTTCAAAGAGCCAGAGGAAGAATGGAAGCATAATGCTGGTATAAACGGTTTTAACGCCAAATTCCCTGCCGCAGGTGAAAAAACCGATGATCAGGAGAGTAATGTTCAGGATCATACTGATCGCAGACAGAGGGAGCGGAATAAAGTTTGTCAGTACAATACCAAGCCCGGAAATACTGCTGACGGAGGTATGGCTTGGAACAAGAAAAAAGTAAACTGCAGCGGCAATGATCGCGACAGCAACCGTCAGAATAAAAGTTTCTTTCAGGATGTTTAAATAGTTTGTTTTTGTTTTCATTATTTGCCTCGTTTATTAATAAAATTTAGTGTCCGCAACAAGAATGCCAGGGCATCCTTATATATTTAAATTAAAAAATCAGATAAAACCCAATAGTTATTGCTAAAAATTATACAATTTTGATGGATTCAAGATCATTCGGAATGTAAAGATTGCCGGAAAAATAAGATTCTCCTTCGACTGAATACAGTTCTTTACGGTTCTGGATGTTTTTGTCCTCTGTGTGATAGAGAAACAAGGTTCGGAACATGAAGCTTCTGGGCAAGTTCACAGGCGTCTTTTACGGTTGAATGGTGCTTCTCGTAAGGGTTGAAAAGGTCTCTTTCAGAGTAGAGGCAGAAAGCTTCGTGCAGGAGCCATTCGCAGCCTTCTACGTAAGGCTTTTCACAGTCGTTATAAGGCTCATCGCCGCAACAGACGAGCTTTTTGCCACTGTTCAGTTCCATAGAAAAGCCAAATTGCTTTGCTTTGGTGGATCCGATATCGAAAAAGGTCACATTTCGGTCGTTGATAGTGCGAGTTTCAGCGTCGGAAACACAGATCAGATGTAGCCTGTCACCGATAAAACGAGTCTGTTTCTTTGGGAGGAGCTGTTCGGCCAGGTTATGGAGCAGGGAAATAACTTCTGCGTGACCATAAATAGTGGCTTCTCCTTCATATTTGCCACTGTTCATATTCTGACAGATCATGCGGATCATCCAGATGATACCGGTCAGATGGTCGATGTGTTTGTGGGTGATAAAGATTTCGCGCATATCCATCCAGTTAAAACCGGCGTGTTTTAACTGATGAAGAATGGCGCTGCCGCCACCGCCGTCCACCATAAAATATTTTTCATTTTCTTCCAGGACAAAACAGGTATTGTAACATTCGGTTACAAGTGCGTTTCCGGTTCCTAACATTGTTAATTTCATATGCAACACCTTCCTTTGAAAAAAACAGTAAAGAGGAAATCTGCTACGGTAAAAAAGAAACAGATTTCTGGTTACAAGTTTCCGTTAAAATGTCCGTTTTAGAGGCTTAAATATGGATTTCCAATATATTGCACATAAGAAAATGAAATAATGTGGGAACGATTTCATATTGCAAAAAATGCCGGAAAATCAAGGTTTTTCGGGAATATGAGTATTGAGAAAAGCTTCATATCTGACCCAAAACAGACATATAATTATTACAGGAATGCTGTTTACAGCCTGTAAACCGTCGGATATACGCTGCATATAAGGAGATGCAGGCTATCCAAAGTATATTTTGCAGTAAAAAAGGAAATATTGCAAGAGAAATAAATGGGTGCTTTCTAAATAAAACATCACATATAATGGTATTTATGCATAAAAATAAACGCTTTATGCATAAATGTATACGTATGCATAAAAAGAAAACAAGGGAATCGCGTTGCATAATAAGTGATGTTACGAGACGAGAAAGGGAACAAAAAACACCAGATTGACTAAAAAATGAGGAATTAATACTTGTTTTTTCTGATTATATATTTGATCGTTCTGGCTTTCCTTGCACTTTAAGTGTGGCAATGTTAAAATCAAAAAAAGAGTGAAAAGGAATCGTAAAACAAAGATAGAAATTTTGAAGAGATGAAACGATTGTGCCATTGATCAATATGGATTTTGATGGTTTGAGGACTGCAATTATTGAGATGTTATCCGGCGTATCGGTAGAAGTGGACGTATCTTCTTTCCAAAATGATATGACCAGTTTTGTGAATAAAGATGATGTGTTCACGTATTTGATACACTTAGGTTATCTTGCAAACAAAGAAACATCAGTGCATGATAGAAAAAGTGTGCATTTGATGAGGAAGGACAAAAAATTGAAGATAAGAACAGCAACAATGGATGATCTGGAAATGATAGCCGCTGTGGAGGCAGAATGTTTCCCGGCGGCAGAGGCAGCAACCAGAGAAGAGTTTGCAAAAAGGCTGCAACATTATAGTGATCATTTCTGGCTTATGTTTGAGGGGGAGAAACTGATCGCTTTTGTGGATGGATTTGTTACGGATGAAGCAGATCTGACGGATGAAATGTATGAAAAAGCGGAGCTGCATAATGAGTATGGAGCGTGGCAGATGATTTTCGGCGTAAATACAATCCCTGCCTGTCGCAGGCATGGATATGCGGGAGAACTGATCTGCAGAGCAATCCAGGATGCGAAGAAGCAGGGACGAAAAGGTCTTGTACTTACGTGTAAGGACAGGCTGGTTCCATATTATGCAAAATTTGGTTTTGTAAATGAAGGAGTCTCTGATTCCGCACATGGAAATGTTGTATGGAATCAGATGAGACTGACTTTCTAAAAAATGCGATTTCCATTTTGATCAAAATGTGCCCGAAGAGCCTTTTCGGTAAAGAAAATCGGAAGGATCAGCGGGATCAACTGTAAAAAGGTGATAATCAGGCCCATATTGCCGACCGGATCATTGCCTTTTCCAATTACAAAAAGCATTGGAATGACAGAAGGTATGATCAGAATCCAGCCAAGGGTACGCCAGATTTTCCCAAAATAGTGATGGGCAAACTGCCAGGTATCTGCATTTTTCATAGACATGGAAGTGCGGTAGCCAAAAGCGGAATTGATTTCCTTTGGAGCACTTCTGGAAAAAAGTCCGCCAAAGCTGATCATCAGGAATGGAATCAGCAGAACTGTTACGCACATAAAAATCCAAAATCCCATAAAAATCCTCCTTTCGAAAGTCGAAAAATCCCAAGCGTATCTTAGAAGGGAGAAAGGTGTAGTTAAGGATAATATAAGACTAAGATGGGAAAAAAGCAAGATGAAGTTGGGCATTAAGAAAACTTATATGTAAAATAGTACACCATGATGGGGACTCTGAAGCGGAAGATTATTAAAAAAATATTTCTCTGATTTGGATTGACAAAGATCGCTTATTCAAGTATAATAATCACAAAATAGTTTTAAATCTAATTCTATCTGACTTTCATTGCCGTTCGGCAGGAAAATCCAAAAAAACTTCATACCTGCACAGAGCGGCTGAAAATACAAAAGTGATATCTTAAGAAAACTTTTTGACAACTGATATTTGCAAATTGCTTCTTAGACAAAGAGTTTCACAATCCCGGTATCCAGGGCTGTTTTGTAGCAGGGAAATGTCAGCAAAGCTGACCAGAACCGTGCACCGGGTCTCAGGTATATTTAGCCTGGATTCATACAAAAAGCAAAGGAGCAGCCTATGGGACAAAAAGATATTACAGAGAAATTACTGGAAGATTATAATGATGTATTTGCAGATATCATAAACGGACTGATTTTTAAAGGAGAACAGCGGATTCTGCCGGAATCTCTGGAAAATGCAAAAGTCCACTCTCAATATAAAGCAGAAGATGGAAAAGTCCATGAACTGGAGAGGGATGTCATAAAATACTGGAAAGAGAAAAAAGTCGAACTGGCGATCTGCGGGATCGAAAACCAGAGCAATGTGAAAAAATATATGCCGTTCCGTATTATCGGATATGATGGTGCAGCATATCGCAGTCAGCTATTGGAGAATAGAAAAGAGATCCTGCCGGTCATGACAATTGTATTGTACTTCGGTACGGATCATCACTGGTATGGCAAAAAGAATATCAAAGGGTTGATGAAAATCCCGGAAGGACTGGAAGAGTACATCAATGATTATGAAATGAAAGTATTTGAGATCGCATGGCTTACAGAAGAGGAGATCAGCCGTTTCCACAGTGATTTTAAAGTCGTGGCAAATTTCTTTGTTCAAAAAAGAAAGCATAAGGATTATATCCCAGATGATCCAACGGAAATCAGGCATATAGATGAAGTACTGAAATTGCTCCGGGTAATGACCGGGGATGAACGCTACCAAGCAATATTTCAGAAAGAGAGAGGAGTGCATAGTATGTGTGATGTGGCGGAAAGACTCGAAAAAATGGGAATGGAAAAGGGAATAGAAAAGGGAATGGAACAGGGAGTGAAACAAGGAAGAAAGTTAGGCAGAAATGAGGGAATCCACGAAGAAAAAATCCGTGTATACAAAAAACTTCTTGAAAAAGGATTTTCGAAACAAGAAGCACAGGAGATAACTGAATTGTCGCAATTTCTGGAAAATTGACCGAGCCTTTTAAAGCGAGGGATGCTTCTTGTCCGAAGGGCAAGAAGATGGGCATTAAGAAAACTTATATGTAAAATAGTACGCCATGATGAGTCGAAAACAATCCACGTCAAAGTGATTTGTTTTTGGATTCATCATGGCTGTATTATTTTGCACACCATGTTTTACAATGCGGTTCATTTGCACATGCAATACTATTCTTTTGCAAACCTCCGACCTCTAAGGTGGGAGATGAATTGCTGCCATTATCCTCTTGATATTGTGTTCTAATCATAGTATAATATATTCAGTCGAATCATAAAGAAAGGCTGAAATACAATGAATTTGGATAATAATGCACATTCGGTATTCCTACTGCACTATCATCTTGTACTTGTGGTCAAGTACCGCAGACAGGTTTTTGATGATACTGTTTCTGGCAGGGCAAAAGAGATCTTTGAGTATATTGCTCCAAATTACAATATCACTCTTGAAGAATGGAATCACGACAAAGACCATGTACATATACTTTTCAGGGCACACCCAAATACGGAAATAAGCAAGTTCATAAATGCATATAAAAGTGCAAGCAGCAGACTTCTTAAGAAGGAATTTCCACAGATACGGCAAAAGTTGTGGAAAGAACGTTTCTGGAGCCAGAGTTTTTGTCTGCTTACAACCGGTGGTGCACCCATTGAAGTGCTCAAAAAATACATAGAAAGCCAGGGAGAAAAGGAACGAAAAAGGAAGTGACCGCGTGGCAAACAGAGCCTATAAATTCAGAATATATCCCAATGATGCACAGAAGATTTTGTTTGCCAGGACATTCGGCTGTGTGAGAATGGTGTACAACCACTGGCTTGATAGAAAGATCAAGCAGTATGAAGAAAACAAAGCCAATGTAACCTACACTGTCTGTGCAAAAGAAATGGCTGAGATGAAGAAAACGGAAGCATATGCATTTTTACGGGAAGTAGACAGTATCGCATTGCAACAATCGCTCCGACATCTTGATACGGCGTTCCAGAATTTTTTCAAACAGCCAAAAACAGGTTTCCCAAGGTTCAAATCCAAAAAGCGTAATAAAAGCAGCTATTCAACGATCTGCATCAATGGAAACATAACCATATCGAATGGATATTTGAAATTGCCTAAGATCGGACAAGTCAGATTAAAACAGCACAGGGCTGTCCCGAATGGATACAGGCTGAAATCTGTGACAGTAAGCCAGACACCAGGGGGAAAATACTATGCAAGTATTCTTTTTCAGTACGAAGATCAGGTACAGGAAAAGGAGATGCAGCGTTTTTTAGGTCTGGATTTTTCCATGCACGAATTATATCGTGACAGTAATGGGAATGA
>NZ_WQNP01000001.1:0-2602 GCF_018783905.1 Ruminococcus sp. MCC718 | reverse complement strand
CCTGACTTAATCATATTGGTAAGCCTTGCTTTGCCCTTCGTCTTTTGTTCCTGCTTCAGAACCGATACCAAAAGCAATGCGATATGAATGACCGTGCCTGCATTTCCACCACGCTCTCTTTGCTGAAGTTCGTGATACCTCTGTCGGCTTCAGTTTATTCTGTTCATAATCCCATTCGCTAAGAAGCTGATTATCTGTTGTCGCCAAATCATTATATCCGGCAAGGACTTCTCTCTCCGCACAAACGGGGCATACCGTACCTTTCACACGGGCATTGATAACTGATTTCCACTCGTTACCGCATTTACCGCATCTCCACCAGACATTTTTCCTCGACTTTGCATTTACTTCATCAGGCTTCAATAGCAAGTTCTTCTCCGACCACTCCGAAGCAATTTCAGGGTGTGTTGTCTGCAAATCGTTAAATCCTTTCAGGAATATGTACCCACTGCAATACGAGCATTTACTACCACCGGAACGGGTAGAAATAAGAGTGTTCCACTCTCTGCCACAATCCTTACACTTCCACCAAGCCTTACGATTGGCAAAGACCGTAACCTGAGTTGGAAGTAACGGATAATTTCTGTCCGACCACTCGGCTGCTATATCCGGCAGAAGCGTTGCAAGGTCATTAAATCCTGCTAACACTTTATTGTGGGAGCAATACGGGCAACCCGTTTTATTTATTGTCCTGCTCTTAACGACAGCTTCCCACTCGTGACCTTTTTTACATCTCCATATCACTTTCTTATGAGAACCAATAGAAACCTCTGTCGGTTTTATCTTATTCTTTTTTGACCACTGCTTTGCCAGTAACGGCTCTAATGTCGCCAAATCGTTAATTCCTGCAATCACTCTTGCACCGGAACATATCGGGCATTTCTCTCCATTGGAACGAGCCTTAACACTTGTCTGCCATTCATGACCGCAAGCACCTCTCCACCATACTTTTTTATTTGAACCGAAAGTAATCTCATCAGGTGTAAGCGGTAAGTTCTTCTCTGACCACTCAGGAACAAGTTCCGGGCGTACTTCTGCTAAACTGTTATTCATAGCCAAACCTCAACCTCCTTGTGCTTAGAGTATATGAAGTTTTGGCTTTATCTTGTAGTTTGCGAATATCCGTACAATCAAAAAAGCCCTTTGAGAAAGGGATTTCTCCTCTCTCAAAGGGCAAGTTGGCAAACTGGAATTTACCTTCTGCTCATATAAAATATATCAATAGCTTTACTTGCAAACTCTGCTGTGCCAACTCCTCCAACATCATCAATATTTTCCGTAAGTTCTCCTCCACCGGCATACATTCTTCCAAGACCGCATAAAATCTTATCAGAACATGTATAAAAATGATCTGTAATGTAATCCTGAAGTTTCCTTACCTGCAACTGCACCTGTTCATCTTCTGGATCCATTTCTTTCATTTGTCCGAATTCAACAAATAATTGCATAAACTCATTTGCAACAGTAGCTTCATCGTCTTTCGTCCAGTTCTTTGTTTTCTCTTCAAACTCCTTATACTCAGAGGTTTGTCCCCATTGTTCTTTTGCTCGTTTAGAATACTCATCAATCTTTGTTGTATCAAATACTTTAAAATCCATATATTTCACTCCTATTCCTTTTATTCCTCGAGCGAAACTAATAAGATTTTCAAGATGCTCTTTTTTCATAGTTAGCAATTCAATCTGCTGCTCTAATGCTTTGTTCCTGTCAAAGTTAGGGGCATCAATTATCTTTTTAATCTCCTTAAGCGGAAATTCCAATTCTTTAAACAGTAAAATTTGTTGCAGCCTTTCCAAGGATGTATCGTCATACAACCTATAACCTGACTCTGTATATTCAATAGGTTTTAAGAGACCAATGGTATCATAATACTGCAGAGTACGTATACTCACTCCTGTTAATTTACTTACCTCATTCACTGTCATCATTGTCATTTCCTCCTCTCGATAAACATATCGTAAACTATTACGTTGCGTAGGAGTCAATAGTTTTTCAAAGAAATTTTCAAAATTAACAGCTTGATAAATTCTAATTTTCCAATTTAACAAACTTGAATTTGTAAATATCATTTTACATTTTTATATGAAATCACAATATGACTTGGTGCAAATAATACTGATGCAATAATCAATAGCACTGACCTACTCATAATCCCACTAAATAAGAACAACATTGAAGGAATAATAGAAAGTGCTAATGCTCTGAAAACGCTGTTTTTCTTAAAACATATAATCCAAATAGCACAATAAAGCATTACCAATATGATATCTACAATCAAATATAGTACAAATGCTTCGTCAGACCACCACCCGAACCAAGTTCCCGGAATATTGATTATCATGAATCCGAAACAACCCAATCTCCCTACTTGTTCTGTGACCTCAACATATTTATTGTTCCACTTATTATCAAATCCATCTTTGCACTTAATCGCAAATACAACATTGGGTATCATAATGACTGCAATAAAAATCAGCCCAAAAACATTAAACCATTCCATATTATCTACCATCACAAACTCTGATTGAACAAAATCGCTGCGCGATGGCCTGCCAAGGCTGTGGCGCAGTTTTATTTTTATTAAAAAAGCAGTGGAATTACT
>NZ_WQNP01000016.1:0-5804 GCF_018783905.1 Ruminococcus sp. MCC718 | reverse complement strand
TCATTATACAGCTTAAGCAACAAGATGGATAATTCCTTACTGGCTGTAAGGGATATTAACCATAAATATATTGTAGTAGACAAAATGTTAGATAGCAACGTTCTCTTCCACCAAAAAGGAAGTCTTACCCAACATTATAACCGCTTTCTCTGGCTTGCAGTCACTGGTTTTTGTATTTTTTTGCACCAAAACGATACTTTAGCTGATGCTGCACTGGATTTATTTCATTTTGCCAAAAAGCACCTGTTAAATACAGAAACGATTACAGAGTCTGATGTTTCTGAATCTTTTACAGTCAAAGAGCTTCTCCGCTCTTTATATGCTTGGCTACAACAGGAAGCTTCTGCTGATTCTGACATTGCCAAAATAGATTTTGAAAAGCGTGATACTCACGAACAATGTTATTATTTAGAATCCAAATTTTGGTATGCTTCTTATTCCAAGTATTGCAGACAACACAAGCTTGTTGCTTATCCTGAGAAGAAAATTATAAACGCTTTAAAAGAAACTTCCATCTTAAATGTACGCAGCGAAAGCGGATCTCTCGGAAAATACCGAACATTCAACAGGAAACGTGGATATTACTTTATTCTCTATATTTCACGGCTTTCCAAAAGATGCCACCAATAAATTTTTCTGTTCTTTATATTTTTTGCCCGATATTTTAAGACAATTTGTCTTACATTCTCGTTTAGTTGAACAATATCTTGTTTTTGCCAATGGATTTTTTCACCTGTATAAACATTTACCGGATTCACAGCAAAATGTATATGCATCTTGTTTTTGCGATTTTCATGTAAGCCGAAAAACACCTGATGTTCTCCTCCGAAAAGTTTTGCAATATCATATCCTATACTAAGATACTGCTGCAATGAAAATACTTCTTTTTTTGAAAATCCTACAACAATATGCAAGATCCTTTTTCCACTGTCTTTGCGATACACTCTTTGTATTTTTTCAAATTGTGAAATAGTCAAATTTATATTTTCATAGTCCACACCCAATGCACCAAAAATGTTATTGGGTGTTTTGTTTTCTTCTTCTTTTCCCCAAATATATGTAATCACGTTTTTAATCGCATCTTTATTCTTATATTCACCTTTTATAATTTTAAACACTGCCATGATCTTCCAACTCCTTTTTCATTCTTTTAATATATTTTTTTCTCGATATTTTTTTCGCTTTCAGCTCATTGAACAGACTATAAAATCTGTATTCATATATTATTTTCTGTGTATTATCTGTTTCCTGTTTTGTTTCATAGCATACTTTTTTAATCATATAATCACTAATTGATAAGTTACGTTCTTCAGCTTCTTTTCTGATTTTTTCTTTTTCTTCATTTGAGCATCTAAGTGATATTTTTTCATTTTTCATGTTCTTATTTCCTCCTAATTGATATTTGATATTTGATTTTTGTTTTTTATATATTTTGGATTATATTGATATTACTGTATTTTTGCTATACCAGTAAGATACGTGTAGTACATTTTGCTACTCTTGTTATCTATTTTTCTTTCTATGAGAAATACTATATTTTTTTCTTTTTATTTTTTCTTTTTATTCTTTTCTTTTATTTTTTTATAATATTCAACTTGATTACACCATTCTTTTTTCTCGAATCTCTTCAAGCGAATTTTTCAACATCCAACTTATATATCATCTCATGGTAAAAGATCCCATATATCAGATTATCGGTTTTACTATTTTTATCTACTTGTATAAGTTTTTATAACTTATTATCCGCACATAACAATTATCTAAAAATCAAAAATGAAAGGAGGTTTTTATTATGAGAGCAAGAAAAAATACGAAAGTCGTTACATTTGAGCCTCTTACACTGGATAAAGAACAGGCAAAGGCTCGTTATAATCTAGGAGAAAATTCCCTAAACAAAATTGCTGCTGCCGCCGGAGCATATATAAAAGTCGGCAGACGGAAATTGTATTTAAGAAAAGCAATGGATACTTACTTTGAAAATTTAGCTCAGACACAACAGGAGATGTGATACTATGGAAAACTACAGAAATTTACCGAAAGGCATTTGTTACTTAAGAAACAGGCAGCGATTTATGGGACGTTTTCAACACAATAAACAATCTTACACTTTTTATGACAAAAACTTGGACAATTTAATCGAAAAAATGAACAAAGCCAAGTATGAATTATCACTCGGCTTAGATATCAAACAAAAACCTTATTCTGTTGATGAATGGCATGACATATGGATCAAGTACAAAGAAAATGAAGTAAAGTATGGCACTGTTTTAGATTATCGCGAAACCTACCGTTTACATATCAAACAGCCGCTTGGTCAGAAAAAATTAAAGAAAATAACGTCTGACCATATACAGGATATATATTATAATCTGGCAGCAGAATGCTATTCAAAATCCACCTTAAAAAGCGTACGTGCCGTTTTAAACGGTATGTTTACCTATGCATTAAGAAAAAAAGTGATTTTAATAAATCCATTGGACAGAACTTATCTTCCCAAAATCAAAAAACCAAAGAAAAAACAAGTACTTTCTCTGGAACAACAAAAAATATTTTTAGCGTATACGAAAGGTAACGTCTGTGAGCCACTTATCAAATTAGCTGCCGGAACTGGAATGCGTATCGGAGAAATCAGAGGACTTCAATGGAAGAATGTAGATTTTAAGAATCATTTGATCCATGTTCGAACCACTTTAAAATATGGCGGTAAAGGTAAAGGTTATCGGCTGGATACTCCAAAAAGCGAATCCAGTGAACGAAGCATTTATATGCTTCCTGATATAGCTGAGTTACTATCGAACGAACGCACATTACAAAGCAGACGAAAAATTATGGCTGGGGATTACTGGGAACCATGTGAAGGTCTTGAAGATTTAGTATTTACCACAAGTAACGGTCGTCCTCTTCATGTATCTAAAGTCAATATAGAAATCAAAAAAATACAGCAAGCAATGATTGATGATGGTATCAATATGCCACCTATTACACCTCATTTAATCAGGCATATGTTTGCTACCAGATGTCTTGAAAAAGGTATTCCACCAAAAGTTGTACAAGACATCTTAGGACATAGCACGATTGAAATGACTTTAGATACCTATTCACATGTATTACCGGATTTTAACGAAAAAGAAATGATGAAACTGCAAGACGTCATATAAACTTGGAAGTATTTGCAAATGTCCGTTTTAAGCTGAATTGAAAGTTGTGTCAAAAGTTGTGTCAATGCCCTTATTTACCACTTTATCCTTCCCTTTTGTTTATAAAGAAAATCCTTCTAAACCCTTGATTTTCCTTAAAATGAAACATCCGGTAGGGGAGCTACCGGATGTTTCGAGGGGAGTATAAATAATTAATAAGGGGTTCGTAAAAAAAATTTTTGAAGGGTAAATTCTTTTTACAGTTGAATTATAATATATATTGGTAAAAATTGCAATAAGTATTTTTCTGTTTTTTGTCTATTATGAAAACATCGGCAGATTTTGGCAATGATTTCCATTATATTTTTTCACTTTTTGAAGAAACTATAAGATGTCAGAAGGCACCACATAAGATGCAGTGCAGTTCTCTCAGATCAATCTCAGACGTACTGACCAGAAACGCACACAAAGTCTCTCGTGCCTTCGGAATGAATTTACAGTCACAAGGAGGAAATTGACATGAGTAAAAATGCAAATTCGAAAAACCGCACACAGAACACTTACAATTCCACAAACGAAACCGATCGGACTACTTCAAAAAATGCTTACGATTCGAAAAACACCTACGATAAAACCACTTCAAAAAACTATGCCGGTAAGAGCAGCTATGACAAAAACTGCCATAACGACGCTTACGACGAAGACGAAATGGAATAAACCATTACCGCTTTTCTATGATACAGGTGCAGTCCCATGCTGCACCTGCTATTTTTTTACCTGACTCTGATTGTTTTTTTCTTCTTTTTGTTTTCTTTTTCCAATGATCTCCACAAGGGAATCGACCATAAATACGCCAAGTGCGATCACACCCGCAATCTGAAGTGTCTGCACCAGGTAGGCAGCTCCCATGCTTCGATTTCCTATAAAAAAGTAATGCACGCTGCGATATAATCCTGCCCCCGGAACCAGTGTCAGAAACCCCGGGATCAGAAAAATCGTCACCGGTGCTTTTTTGATTCTTGCAAAAAAATGGGCAAGCAGTGTAATAGCTGCCGCACCGAGCAGATTAGCTGTCATCATCCCGAATCTTTGCAGTACAACCAGATAGACAAACCATCCGGCCGCACCGATAAAGCCGCAGTTTATAAGATATTTTTTCGGTATTTCAAGTGCCATTGCGAATGTAAAAATGGCCGCAAATGCCGCTATCACCTGTATAATCATCACATCACCCCCGTCAGGATCATTCCAAATGAAACGCCTGCCGCGATCGCCGCCGCACTGACAAATGCTTCCAGTGCTTTTGCTCCTCCTGCCACATAATCACCCTGCATCGTATCCCGCACAGCCGTTGTTATGGCAGCTCCCGGAACGATCGGCATGATCGCCGCTATGATCACAATATCCATCTGTATCGTCTGATATGGATTCTCTGCTGCCAGATATGCCACAACTGCGATTACCGCTGAAGCAAGCAAAAGCTGAAAAAAATCATTCAACCCGATCTTTCTTCCAAGGTACAGTATCAGAACCATGCCAATACCTGCCGCACCTGCCCCGACTGCATCCCATCTGGTTCCGCCAAGCAGAACCGCAAAGAAAAACGCTACCATGATCTGTGCGATGTATTTTTGCAAAGCTGTATAGGTGTACTGTTTCATATGCTTCAGACTGTGAAACGCTTCTTCCAGACTGATATTCCCGGAACAGAATCTTCTTGAAATGTCATTCACTTCTGCAATCCTGCTCAAGTTTGTTCCTCTTGTCTTGATCCGTTTGACAACGGTCATGGAATCCATACGCGGATCGTCGAGCGTGACGATCAGACCGGTCGGCATCACAAACGCTTCTGCTGTTTTCATGCCTGACACTTTTAATATCCTGTGAATGGTATCTTCTACGCGATGGATCTCTGCTCCGCTTTGCAGCATGATCTTTCCTGCCAGTACCGCTGTATCAAGAACCAGTTTACACTCTGCGGTTTTATCCAAAGCTATGCCCTCCATTCCTGATTTTTCTTTCTGAAATACTACCTCATTTATTCTATCATTGCCCAAAGCAAAAAGCCATAAAAACAGGCTCAAAAATTTTTTTATTTTTTTCAAAAAAAGTGTTGACATTTCCATAAACATACTATATAATTCTCATTGTTGCTGAGGTACACAGCAAGGCAACAAAACAAAATGTGCGTTTAGCTCAGCTGGATAGAGCGTTTGGCTACGGACCAAAAGGTCGGGAGTTCGAATCTTCTAACGCACGGTGAACCGCTAGAGTCGTTGACTTTGGCGGTTTTTTCTTTACAAGAATATCCTCAATAAAAATTGACCGAGCTCTTTAGAGCGAGGGATGCTTCTTGTCCGAAGGGCAATCTCCTGACACGCTGCGTTTCCTGTTCGGTTCGCTCGCCTGTTAGCCGCCCTTCGCCTAAACTCGCCTCTTCGAGGCTCAGACAGCGGCTCCTTGGGGCGGCAGCATCGCAAACCTCACGACGGAAGCCTTGCTACCGTCAGAGCGATTTGTTTTCGAATCATCATGGCTGTATTATTTTACGCACTATTTTTTACGATACCGTTCGTTTGTACATTGCTAAAAGCTCCTGGCTTGCCGGGGGTCGCTTAAGCGGAACAGTCCTTTCAGGCCAAATTACAAAACACGAAAAAACAGAGA
>NZ_WQNP01000121.1:0-464 GCF_018783905.1 Ruminococcus sp. MCC718 | reverse complement strand
CGTGTCGGTGTGGTACAGATACACCCTGTCTTTGTAGAACTGCTCCATGCCTTTGATACCAGACCGCCGATAAAAAGTGAGGTGGATTTGGAATGATAAAATCTATCACAAGAGAAAAGGTATTCCATGTACTGAAACTGGTACTGCTTGCCGTGACCGTTACGCTGGTACTGCTGTCCCTGCTTGGGACGGTAGCTCATGCGTCTGGACTGGTCGATGATACGGTCAATGCAGACAACCTGTATTCAAAGTATCCGCTTTCCAACTATCAGCTTGATTTCTATGTGGACAATAGCTGGTCTTGGCTACCGTGGAACTGGCTGGACGGCATTGGAAAATCGGTGCAGTACGGGCTTTACTGTATCACAAATTTTGTCTGGACAATCAGCCTGTATCTTAGCAATGCCACAGGATATGTGGTGCAACAGGCGTATAAGCTGGACTTCATCAATGACATGGCAGAC
>NZ_WQNP01000120.1:0-210 GCF_018783905.1 Ruminococcus sp. MCC718 | reverse complement strand
CAGCCAAATGTTTTTGCAATCTGTATTTTCTGCTCATTATTAGGGTATATTCTGTATTTATATGCCTTTAACATCCACTGTCACCTTCTTTCTCAACCTTGATTTCCTATATATCTCTTCAGCATTTCTTCCGATACATTTCCTACACTACAGGCAAAATATCCATCTGTCCAAAAGGTATGTTCTTTCCAAAATTGTTTTCGTAAATAT
>NZ_WQNP01000119.1:0-668 GCF_018783905.1 Ruminococcus sp. MCC718 | reverse complement strand
AACACTCCAAAAGTCTTTTCTTTATCAATGACGATTCCATTTGCTAATCTCATAATCTGAATACCCCCTTATTTACTTTCTGCTGGTAACATATCGTCTGCAAGCAGGATATAATTGACAAATCCACGTTCCCCGATTTTATAACCATCGGTAGTGATTCGTGGGTTGATAAGTTTTACTTTCTGTTCCGGCGAAAAATGTTTTTCACCAGCTTTGGCAGGAAGCGTCACAACTACATCATCAGCTCTTTGCACATCGGAATACAGGTTGTAGCTTCTGGTAATGACAGCCATACGCCCGTTGATTCTCTGCTGTTCCGTAGTATTTTCTCCGGCAAACTCCAAGTTCCCGAATGTCTTTTCCATGTTTGGTACGACAAATCTTAATTCCATAAATGATTGACCTCTTTTCTTTCTGTTTTATTTTCTTTCCTGCTGTACTTTGTGGGGAGCTACACTCCCCACGCCCCTAGTGGACTTCACGCTCCCGTAAATCAGAGCTTCACGGGAGCGTGAAGTTGTAAAAAGGGTGGCGACCTTGAACGCTCTACCAACCGCTACATTACCGCCTTATGATTTCTTTTTACGACGTTTGAAGTAAAGCATACCGCCAAGCCCTACGCAGGAAAGACCGAGCATGGCAAGATAAGCATAGATATTGGTATTGTC
>NZ_WQNP01000118.1:0-568 GCF_018783905.1 Ruminococcus sp. MCC718 | reverse complement strand
CCAGACTGCCCCCAAGAGAAAAGCTGACAGTAGCACCAGTGGCGGTGCTGATCTGCCAGCCCTTAACGCAGTACCTCACAGATACCAGCGTTTGTTGCAATAAATGTCCCCTCTATATCGAGGTCACGCCCGTAGGCTTCATAGTCGATATAGTTCTGTAAAGAGGACGGGATTTCTCCGAGTATCTGTTCTTCATCAATCAGATAGTAGGCTAAATCGGTCATTGTTTCACAGCCGGAATACAGAATGATGTCGTCCTTATGTTCCACCAGTTCTTCCAGACTTCCATAGCAGGATATAAAACTGTCCAAGTCGTCCAGCAGGTAATCCGGTAATTCTTCCAACTGCTCATAGATACGGTTCAGTTCTTCGATGGAAATGTATTCGCTAATCTCCATCGGGAAGTTGTCCGTATCATGGATTGCGTATTCTTCGTACTCTGCATTTAAGCCGATACGTTCTGCAATCACTTCTTCGTCCAACGGAAAAGAGAACCAGTCCCCGACCAGTTCTCCCTCATTGTACTTGCCAAGATTGGCTATATAGACTTGCATATCATCAATCATAA
>NZ_WQNP01000117.1:0-322 GCF_018783905.1 Ruminococcus sp. MCC718 | reverse complement strand
TGTGAGGTACTGCGTTAAGGGCTGGCAGATCAGCACCGCCACTGGTGCTACTGTCAGCTTTTCTCTTGGGGGCAGTCTGGAAAATCCGGCTGTCCCTGTTGTTAGGAAAATGAAGAAAGGAGCATTTACAAGTGAAGAAAATCCGAAGTTATACAAGTATCTGGAACGTGGAAAAGGTACTGTATGCCATCAATGATGTAAACCTGCCATTCCCTGTGACCTTTACCCAGATTACATGGTTCGTGCTGACGGAATTTATCATCATTCTGTTTGCAGATGTACCGCCACTTTCCATGATTGAGGGTGCGTTTTTGAAATATTT
>NZ_WQNP01000116.1:0-218 GCF_018783905.1 Ruminococcus sp. MCC718 | reverse complement strand
TCGGAACTGACACTGACATCTGCTTCCTGTACTTTCGGTTCATACTTTGATTTCTGTACCGCCGGAGCAAGGGTTGGATTCTGGGTAATGACCATTGCACCGTCCTTATCCACATGAACGGTCACGGTGTAGTTTTCTGTGACTGCCTGTGTCTGTTCTCCCTCTTTTACCTGCTGATCTACTTCGTAGGCAACGGTAAAATCGTCCGTTCCAGACTG
>NZ_WQNP01000115.1:0-204 GCF_018783905.1 Ruminococcus sp. MCC718 | reverse complement strand
AAATATGTCAAAATAGATACATTCTATGCCAGTAGTCAGCTGTGTTCCGTTTGTGGATACCAAAATACAGAAACAAAAAACCTGTCCGTAAGGGAATGGGTATGTCCTGTCTGTGGCACAACGCATGACAGAGATATCAATGCAGCAAAGAATATACTGGAAGAAGGATTAAGACGAATAGCATAAAAGGAATAACAATATAGG